>NZ_JBHUJB010000040.1:0-76701 GCF_042683245.1 Rubritalea tangerina | reverse complement strand
CCGACTTTTCCTGACTACTTTAAAACACCGAAAAACCGCTTAAGTCCGTGCCATTCTTGTCTGTCTCATAATCATGGTAGTTGAGGATAATTGTTATTATGATTTTAACATCAAAATGCTGTTCAATATGAAATTTAAACCCATTAGTGTCACCCTTCTTTTTTTATGTCAATTTAGTGCTTTAGGGGGTGAGTCTAGTAATGACCCATTTTCAGGAGTTGAGGAGCGTGAAGCTCGAGATGTCTCGATCAATGATGTACATGGGAAATTGTACATAACAGATAACCGCTCGATGCTTTCAGCTAAATACTTGAAATACAGTGGTGAGGTGGCACATGACTCGAAATCCGCCAAAGCTTCCCACTTAAAGGTTCGGATAGTGAAGTCGAAGAATGATTTTTTTTCGATTTATAAAATATACAGCCAACAAGAGAAACATAACATGACTGTTGATTTGTATTCCCTTAAAAAGGGAGTACGACATATTTTAAGAAAAACTTTTATCCTTAAGAAGGGTCATTATGACGAGATTTTAAGTCTTTGTAAGAATGAAGACATGAAAATGATGTATGAATTAGATTATGATCTAAGATTGTCTAGTTTAGATTTTGGATCTACTCTATACACTATGGAATTTTTTGATGATGAAAAGGTGAAAGTCATCGACTTATTTTATAGGGGTGACGAGGACTTATCAAATCCAGATGGCAAATATGAAATGCTTAAAAGTATAAAACTATTCATTACCCTTTTGAAGACAGTACCAGTACGTATGAATTCAATTCCTTATCGTGAATTTGATGATACGACAATAGCTCAACCTAAATAAACCCACAACCCTGCCACCCATTGACCGTTTTGCTATAGATGACTTCGCTCCGCTCCTCCTGAAGCAAGCTTCAGCGATCCGTGAGAGCGGTAGCGAGCTACACGCACTCCGAGAGGAGGTGCCGCAACGTCGTTGGCGTTGTGATGGGTGGTGTGTGTGTGGCCCAAGGTTTTCGCCATAGGCTCAACCTTGGGCTGGGAGAATAATTCCGTTGGGATTTTAGAAGTGAGGAGTTAGAAGTGAGGAGTTAGAAGTGAGGAGTTAGAAGTGTGGGAGTGTGGGAGTGTGGGAGTGTGGGAGTGTGGGAGTGTGGGAGTGTGGGAGTGTGGGAGTGTGGGAGTGTGGGAGTGTGGGAGTGTGGGAGTGTGGGAGTGTGGGGGTGTGGGAGATTTGCGTGGCGTGTGGGGGTGGGGTGTTGTATAGGGTGGGTATGGATTTAGAAAGAATTGATCGTTTGGTGGCTGGAGAGGTCGGAGTGGCTCAGGGAGTGCTGGAGGAGGTTTTGGGGGCTTTTGGGTGTACGACTGGTACATTGCATGTGCTGGGGGGGGAGTCAGGTTTGTTAGAGATGCAAGCGCAGGTAGGGATCCCAGATGTTTTATTAGATAAAGTGGCTGCAATACCGATTGGTAAGGGGATTGCTGGGGCGGCAGCGGAGCAAGGGGAGGCGGTACAGATTTGTAATTTGCAGACGGATGACACGGGGGTGGCGCGGCCGGATGCGAAGAAGACTGAGGTGGCGGGTTCGGTAGCGGTACCGATCCTCAAGGGAGGTGTATTGGTGGGGACTCTGGGGATTGGGAAGTTCGAGCCATACGATTTCAATGACGAGGAGGTCGCAGCCTTGAATCGGGTAGCGGACTGGCTTGGTGGCTCGATGTGATGAGTGCATGAGGGGCTCTGGTAGTACACGAGCTTGAATGACCAGAGGTTAGAGTTGGTCTTCGATGGGGAGGAGTCCGAGGGTTTCGGCCTGGAGGCGTTGCCAGAAGTTCGTGTTTGGGCTATGGGTCCAGGTTTTTTCTTGGCCATCGACGGTGGTTTTCCAGAGGATACGGTTCCAGCGGTCGAGGCTAAGTTTGTAGGCATTTTCTGGTTGGACGCCTTGGTCGAGGAAGGTGGCGATGGCTTGGGCGAATGCTGGGCTCTCGACGAGGATGCCGATTTCGGAATTGATATCTGCGGACCGGGGGTCGAGGTTATAGCTGCCGACGAAGGCGAATGTTCGGTCGATCACGAGGGTTTTGGTATGGAGGCTGGTGCTGGCGTGTTTTCCGAGTGGTGAGGTGTCGGCGTTGACGCAAGCGGCATCTGGTCTGAGTTCGTAGATGGTGACGCCGGCTTTGAGGAGGTTATCTGCTTTGTGGGCGTAGCCGGACTGAGCGGCGACGACATCGTTAGATGCGAGTGAGTTTGTGAGCACGCGTATGTTGACACCTATAGCGCGGAGGGCTTGTGCGACCTTGAGACCTTTATCACGAAGGATGAAGTAGGCTGATTCGATGAGGAGTTCCTTTTCGGTGGCATTGACGACTTCGAGGAGGCGGCTGTTGACGGTGACCGCATTGTCGGCGTGGAGCATGGAGTTGATATTATCGTAGAGGACTTCGCCGTGTGCCCAGACCATGGAGTTGCTGATTTTTTCGATGTTGGAGCGGAGGGTGGCGATGTCGGAGTCGAGCGGGTAGGGGTAGTTAGAGGAGCTAAGTTTGTGGCGGACTTTGGCGATGGAGTCTGCGAGTTGAGCTTTGGCGTCTGTGGGCGGTGCGAGGGCTTCGATGGGGACGGCGCCGATGCTGTTCCAGAATTCATCGAAGGTGTTTGAGATTTCTTTGACGATGGGGCCGGCGGCGGCGATATCGAGGTCGCGTTTATTGGCTTTGGGGTGGAGGCCGAAGTAGTCATCGGCAATGTTGCGACCACCGATGATGGCGCAGGCATTGTCCATGATCATGATTTTGTTATGCATCCGTTTATTGAGCCGGCTGAAGCTGGCAGCCATTTCGAGGGCGCGGATGGAGCGATGCATGGCGGGGTTAAAGATACGTACCTCAATGTTAGGGTGGGCTGATAGGCCAGCGGCTAGGCTATCGCGATGTTGGAAGTTAAGGTCATCGACGAGGAAGCGGACTCGGACGCCACGTTCGGCGGCGCGGATGAGGCGTTCGGCAAGGAGGTTACCGACTGTATCGTTGTTCCAGATGTAGTATTGGACATCGATGGTTTTTTCAGCGAACTCGGCGAGTCCGACTCTATTGGTGAAGGCTTCGCGGCTGGTGGGGATGACGGCGAAGCCTGAGAGGTGGTTATTTTCTTCGGATTTACGTGCGAAGATGCCGCCGACTTTTGTTTGTTCTGGTTGGGGGAATGCGAGGCTGCGTGTTTTAGGGAAGTCGTTAGGGAGTTTGGTACAGGTGGTGCTGAGGTAGAAGCCCATGAAGACGAGCATGAGCGCGAGGATGGATTTTACGAAGAGATGGCGTGGAAGTTTGATGGGCATGCTTTGGCTAAGCTATACCCCTTTTGTGGTGAGAGGTGAAGGGTGATTGTTGATGGCTGATGGCTGATGGCTGATGGCTGATGGCTGATGGCTGATTAGCGGAAGTTCCATTTTTTGATGGGACTTTTTTGGCGGTGGTTTTCGAGGAGTGTGGTGAGCTCTTGTAGTTTTTCGGGGTGCTTTTCAGCAATGTTAGATGTCTCTGATGGGTCCTCAATGAGGTTGTAGAGTTCGTATGGGGAAGGTGACTTTGCGTGCATATTGAGGCGGACGATTTTCCAATGATCTTTTCGGAGTGCGACTTTTCCGCCTTTTTCATGGAATTCCCAGTAGAGGTAGGGATGGGCGGGCTGTGTGGATCCGGTGAGGGTGGGAAGGAAGGAGATACCTTGGATATTTTTAGGTGGGGTGACTTGAGCGATGTCGCAGAAGGTGGGGAGGACATCCCAGAATGCTGAGGGATGGTGGGTGATGGAAGCGGGTTTGATTTTGGCGGGCCAGCGGACGAGGAAGGGGACGCGGATGCCGCCTTCATAGAGGTCGCGTTTGCCGCCGCGGAGTTTGCCATTGGAGTTATGGAAGTCCCAGTGGTAGCCGCCGGCTTTGGTGGGGCCGTTATCGCTGGTGAAGCTGACGATGGTATTTTCATCGAGATCGAGTTCTTTAAGTTTCGCGAGGATGGATCCGACGTGTTTATCGAGTCTGGTGACCATGCCCGCGTAGGTGGCTTTGACATGGTTGCAGGCTTTGTAGTGTCCGCCTTTGTAGCGCACTTCGGGGTCGAATTTTCCGAGGAAGGGGGTGACGGAGTCCATGGGGACGTCGATGTCAGCGTGGGGGGCGCTGTAGGAGAGGAGGAGGGCGAAGGGTTTTTGTTTATTGGCTTCGATGAACTCGAGACCTTTTTCGGTGTAGCGATCTTGGATGTAGACGGTGCCGGACTTGGTTTTGTTGCCAGGGATGGCTTTTTTCTTTCCTTGTTCGAAGATGTGGGTGGGCCAGTGGTGGTGGGCGGTGACGTGGCTGAGGGTGCCGTAGAAGTAGTCGAAGCCGGAGTTATGTGGGGCCTGTGGGTTTTTCGTATTTCCGGTGACGCAGGATTTGCCGACCATGCCTGTGGTGTAGCCAGCTTGTTTAAGGAGGTGTGCGAAGGTGGTATCGGATTTTCGGAGTTCGTGTGCACCGTTGCCGCGGATGTAGGTATGGCCTTGGTCTTGGCCGGTCATGAGGGAGCTGCGGGCTGGGGCGCAGACGGTGCTGCCGGAGTAGTGGGCAGAGAAGAGCATCCCCTCTTTGGCGAGGGAGTCGATGTGAGGGGTTTGGAAGTTCTTTTGGCCGTAGCAGGAGAGGTCGCCGATGCCGAGATCGTCGACGATGATGTAGACGATATTGGGTTTGTCGGCAGCAAGGAGACTGGAGGCGAGAGTGAGGGTGAGGCCTAGGGAAAGAAGATTCTGCATACTACTAGATGGTTCGAGGGTGGGGGGTATTATACCAAATCGCACTTCAGAAGAGAGAAATGGTGATTTTGGGAGAGAGAGAAGTGGCGCAGCTGGGAGCCTGCTGGAGTTCTGCGTTAGTTCGGCAGGTGTTGGGTGGCTTGCTTGGCGATGGCTTCGGGGGGGAGGACACCGCTGAAGATGTAGAGGTCCTTGATGGCGCCGTGGAAGTTTTTACCGACGCGACATGTGGTGGAGTGGGCGCTGCTGAGGTTCGTGCGGATAATGTTAGGTTTGGCCTGGCTGATAGGTTCAGGTTTACCATTGACATAGAGTTTGATGGTATCGCGGCTACCGTATCCTGAGCCATCGTAGACGGAGGTGATGTGGTGCCATTTTCCATCTCTGAGGTCGGTGGTGCCGATGACGTAGCCTTGGCCAAACTCGGTACGGAGTGCGCCTCGTTTGTTAGAAGCTGGGTTGATGTTGACGCGCCATTTGGTGGTGTCGGCATTGGGTGTGGTGATGCCCCATTCGGCGATGGCGTTATCGTGTTTGGGTGTGTGTGGGGGGATTTTGATCCAGGCGGAGATGGTACGTGGTCGGTCGGCGCCGATACCTGGCCAGTTGGTGAGCATGTGGCCACCGTTAGGGGAGAAGTGGGTAGCGGAGCCGTGTGGGCTCATGATTTTTTTAGTTTTGCCGGTGATTTTGGAAGTGATGGTTTGGCTGCGTGAGATATTGCCTTCGGTAGCGGGAGTGGGGGAACCATCGAGTTGCCAGCGCAGGTAGGTGAGTCCGTCAGGGAGGGAATCGAGGAAGGCGTGGTGGTTGAGTGGGGTGTCGAGGAGGTTACCGGTGACGTTGGTGCGTTTGGCGTGGCCGTCGGTGAGGGTGGTGGTTTGTTTATTTCCGTAGAGGCACTGGGCTTTGACTTTGCCTTTGAAGACGTGGACTTCGTGCATCGTGTTAGGTTGGGCGAGGACGCCGAATTGGGTACCGAGGTCGACGACTTTTATCTGGGAGGAAGTGACGGTGAATCCGACGGCTTCGGGTGGGACTTGGAACCAAGCGATACCGGACTCGAGTTCGACGTGGAGTTGTTGATCGAGGGTGAGTTTGGCGGGGGCTTGGACGATGGCTTTGACTCCTGAAGAGAAGGTGATTTCGGCGGAGCCTTGGTGGATTTCCAGTTTGGATCCGGGCTCCATCTGTGTGCTGTTAGGAGGAATTTTGGAATTCGCGGGTTGGGTGATTTTAAAGCTCGTGTAGTCTGCGAATTTGGTTTCTGCGGACTGTGGGATTGGGCGGTCGAGGAGGGTGACTTGGAGGACGAGGGCTGAGATGAGGATGAGGGCTGCAGCGGCGATGAGTGAGCGTTTGGCAAAGCGCCAGCGTTGGCGCGAGACAATTTTCTCCATGGGGAGGACCTCGGCCTTGAGAGTGGGGTGTTGGTGTTCGGCTTCGATCTCGAGGAGGTTATGGATTTCTGTGAGTTGTTGGTATCTGGTGCGCGCGGCAGGGTCTGACTTGAGAGTTTGTTGGAGGGTTACGTGATCGCTAGGGGAGATGGAGCCATCTAGCAGGTCCAGGATGAGGGAATCGAGTTGTGAGTCATCTGGGTTCATGCGGGTGAATTGGTAGCTGAAGTTTTGGCATCGACGCAGTTGCGCAGGGTGATGCGGAGTCGGTTGAGGATGACGCGGATGGAGCCATAGCTACGGCCATCGATTTTGGCGTATTCTTCGAGGTTTGCGTTTTGGAAGTAGCGTGCGTGGATGAGGTTACGGTCTTTGTCTTTGAGTTGTTGGAGGCAGGAATCGAGAGCGACTTGTTTGCGTTCGTGTTGTGCGGCTGAGAAGTCTGTGCTGGGTGAGCTGAGCAGGTCGATGAGTTCATCATCGAAGACGAGGTCTTTGTCTTTGCGCATGGCGCGGCGGTGTTCGAGTGCGCGGTAGCGTGCGATGGTGAATGCCCAGGCTTTGAAGTTGGTGCCGGTTTTAAATTCGCTTCTGCGTTCCCAGAGGGCGATGTTAGTATTTTGGAGGACATCTCGGATGTCTGAGGCGTTAGGAATAAGGGTGCGGATATAACCACGAATCACCGACTGGTGGTCGGTGAGTTGGCTCACGAATTGAGCGAGTTCAGTAGCATCGTTGGAATTGCCTAACATTGTGGGAGGAGGTTATTCGATTCGTACCCTAATAAATTGGCGGGGAGTGGTGTTGGTGTCGAGGTTCGATTCGACGGTGATTTGTTGGTAGGGTGGTCCGAGTGTGGGGTGTGTGACGGTATTGGTGATGGTGGTGGGGATGTTCCAGTCGATGAGGTTGGTGGTGGCCTCTGAGTGGTATTGGAGATTGTGGGTGCCTGGGGCGCGTTGGGTGAAGTGGAAGGTTAGTTTGGAGCTGGTGATGGCACTTTGCTGGGTGAGTGGGGCGGGGGCGTGGGGTGAGCCGCCGAAGGCAAATTCCTCGAGGAGTGAGTGGGAGTCAGAGTCGGTATCGGCTGACCAATCTACGTTTGTGGTGCCGAAGTGGCGGAATGCCCAGCTGGCTTCTGGTTGGTTTTGGGCGTTATAGAGTTGGGTGATTTCTGAGGTAGTGAGAGCGGAGTGGTGGCTGCGGATGTCATCGATGCTACCTGTGAAGTTGTAGCCATTGGCGTGGGATGAGGCGGCGATGGTTGGAGAGCCTGCGGCAGAGGTATTGATGGTTTGAGAGCCGGAGCTTGAGATGGTTTCACGCAGGCCGTCCACGTAGAGGTGCGCCTCGTTGACGTTGGTAGAGCCGTTGGTATCGAAGTCATCGATGACGACGGCGACGTGGTGCCACTGGCCGTCGTTGAGGGGCGTGGTGCCGACGATGAAGCCGCCTTGTACTTCGAGGCGGAGGCGTTGGGTCGTGGTGCCATCGAGGCGGAAGCTGAAGCGTTGACCGTTAGAGTTTTGGCCGTAGCCGAAGATGACTTGGTTTTCGACTCCGGTGGTGGCGGAGGTTTTGATCCAGGCACTCAGGGTGCGGGGGCTGGAGCCGGTAGGCAGTGTTATGTTAGAGAGGTTGATTTGATCATCTACGCCATCGAAGGAGAGAGCGTGGCCATGTTTGCCGATGACGTGGGAGGCCTCGCTGTTCGAGAATCCGGAGTGGATACCGATGGGGGTGCCGCCGGCTTCACTGACTGAGTTGCCGGTGGTTTCGTCGAGTGGGATCCAGAGGTTAGAGATGGGGACTTGGACATTGATGGTGATGTGGGCGGTAGCGGTGTATTCGCCATCGGTGATAGTGTAGCTGAGGTGGTCGGTACCAAATTGGTTCGCGTTGGCAGTGTAGGTGATTTGGTTGCCGTTGAT
Source organism: Rubritalea tangerina (assembly GCF_042683245.1). Classification (NCBI taxonomy): domain Bacteria; kingdom Pseudomonadati; phylum Verrucomicrobiota; class Verrucomicrobiia; order Verrucomicrobiales; family Rubritaleaceae; genus Rubritalea; species Rubritalea tangerina. The sequence continues at coordinate 68,581 of NZ_JBHUJB010000040.1, read as the reverse complement.
AGTGGCTGATCCGAACTGGGGTTGGGTGAGGCTGAGGATGTTGAGTGGGCCGGGGGCTCCGTCATCGCTATCGTTGTTGAGGACGGGGATGTCGACGGGAGTGGTACCCGTGGTGGTTGCATGGTCATCCTGAGCTTGGGGTTCAGCAGGGGGAGATCCGGCTCTGAAGTATGCAGAGTTAGGGATGGTTTGGCGGGCGATGTTAGGGCCAGAGTATTCGAGCTTGAGATCGTGGGTTCCGGTGCTGTGTTTGTAGAGGATGCGGATGGGGTGGAGGCCGGCTTTGAGGCGCATGGATGCTGAGCGGGTGGAGCTGTTATGGTTGTAGTCGTCGTCTATGAGGTTGGCATCGTGGAGCCAGAGCATGGCTCCAGACTGATTGTTAGAGACGGTGGTGTCGGCAGTCATGTAGAAGGTATAAGTGCCGTCGGTAGGGATGGTGAGGAAGCCAGTGAACTCGATGGCGAAGTTAGAGTCTTGGTCACGGACGCTGAGGTCTGGGTTAGAAGTGGTGCCGGAGGTAGCGGGGGCGAGGAGCGTGGTTTCGGGGACCCATGGCCAGGAGCCGGAGAAGGTTTTGAAGTCGAGTCCATTGATGACAGTGGGTGGGGAGGCTGGTGGCGTTTGGGTAGTGCTAAGGTAGCTTCGGTTATAGTCGCCATCGATGCGAACTTGGAGAACGCGGTCCTTCATTTTTTGTTGGAGCTCGGGCAAGCTGCTAGCGAGGTTCGAGGATTCATTTGGGTCGGCATCGACATCGTAGATAGCAAAGTCTTTTGAGTGGGAGGAGACATTGGTGCGGATACCTTTGTAGCGCTTGCCGTCGGAGTGGTCGAGGAAGATGGATTGCATTTCACCTCGTGCTGTGCCGCCGTGGTTAGGGAACTCGCTGTAGTTAGGGGTGGATCCACCCACGGAGTATTCGAAGTAGAGGTAGCCTTTGTCGGCTTGGGCTCCTTGGCCGGTGAGTTCAGGGAGGAGCGAGACACCATTGGTGAAGGCGGGAGGAGTGAGGCCTGCGGCATCGACGAGTGTGGGCAACCAGTCCCAGAATGCGGAGGGGCGGGTGGAGTTATAGCCTGGGGTGGCAGGATTGTTGTCGCCAATTTGGGTGGGCCACCAGGCGAAGGTGGGCATACGGATGCCGCCTTCCCAGTGGTCGCGCTTGATGCCTTCGAGTTCGCCGAAGGAATCGAAGTTACGTGGGTTGTGGGCTACTGAACCACCGGAACCGCTTTCATTATGGGTGCCATTATCTGAGGTGAAGATGACGAGGGTGTTGTCGTCGATATTGAGGTCGCGCAGAGTTTGGAGGATGTCGCCCATGCAGGTATCGATGCGGCGGACCATGGTGGCGTGGCGCGCTGCGGCGTTACCGAGCGAGAGGTAGTCTGGGTGGATCCAGGAATCGTTCGTGCCGGAGTTGGTATTGAGTGGCCAGGTGAGTCCGCCGGAGGTGCCTAGGCCGGATGGGTAGGCTTGGGTTGGGACTTGGAGTTGAGCGTGCGGGGCATCGTAGGCGAGGTAGATAAAGAAGGGTTTGGCGGAGTTTGGGTTTGCGGTATTGAAGTTGTGGCGGTCTTGGATGATTTGTTTGGTTTTTGCGGTCCAGAGGTCGGTGGTGTAGGCGTGGTCGAGGCCGCTTTTGATGGCGGTGGGGGTAGTTCCAATGCCTGAAGCTTCGTAGACGGTGCCGCCATTGCCGGGATAATGTTGGTGGCCATGGATGTGTCTGATGTAGCCGTAGAAGTAGTCGAAGCCACGTTTGTTAGGGAGTCCGGCGCCACTGGGCCCATTGCCACCGACGCCCCATTTGCCGACGGAGGCAGTGAAGTATCCGGCTTGTTGGAGTACGGTCCCGAGGGTGTGGTTGTCGGAGATGACTTTATCGAAGGAATTGTTACGGATATTGGCGTGGCCTTGGTCGCGTCCTTGGATCAGTGATCCTCGGGCGGGGGCGCAGACGGGAGCGCTGGTGTAGTGGCGGGTGAGTTTGGCGCCTTCCGCGATCATGCGATCGAGGTAGGGGGTGTTAATAAAGGCTTCTTCGCTCCCATTGATGATACGGTCACCGGGGACACCGCCGCCGGCTCCGTTGTCGCGCTTATGTTGGTGTAGGTCATAGATGTCGCCGAAGCCGAGGTCATCAGTGAGGACGACAATGACGTTAGGGGCAGCCTGCAGCAAGGTGAGCAAGCTGAGCGCAGTGAGAATGATGGAGCGAGAGAGAGTCATGGAGGTGGAAGGTCCCCCTCATCCTGGGAAATGGTTAGGATGAGGGGGCGAGTGAGTCTTATTTGCGACGTCTGATGATGAGTGCCATGCCACCGAGTCCGAGGAGGGCGGAGATACTTGGCTCGGGTATTGAGGCTGTATTGACGGAGCCATTGATGGCGAGGTCATCGATGCTGCCGAATACCCCAAGGCCGGAGCCATCGGCGGTGATCACGATGGTGTGGGTGCCGGCGGCGAGCTGGAGGTTTTCGGTGAATGTGGCAGGGGTGTTGCGGAGGACGCCGTCAGTGTCTCCACCTTGTTGGGAGCCATAGGCATTGCCGTTGATTGTGATGTCGAAGAGGACTTCACGGATTTGACCGCCATTTTGGAATCCACCGGATGAGTTGAGGGTATCGTAGACGAAGCTGATGTCGGTGAGGTCAGCGACGAAGCCAGCAGCGACGGTGATGTCGAAGGTGGCAGTCCAGAACCCAGCTCCGCTGTGGAGGTTTTGGTTTGGAGTGAACTGGGTGGCACTGCCACCACCGCCGGAATTGAGGAAGTTGGCTGCGTTGGTAACGATGGTGGTATCGGTGGTGACTTGGGCACCATTGGGGTCATCTGTGGTCCAGACGAGGTCTTGCATTTCGTTGCCGGAGAGCGTTCTGGAGTCGAAGTTGGTTCCAGTGATGAGGGCGGCTTGTGATGCAGTGGCGGTGGCGCCAAGAAGGGCGAGGCCGAGGAGTTTCATTTTCATAGTTGATTTGTGTATTGCTGCGCACCCGGGGCTCGATATGGGGTGCATTCACTTTTACAGGACGGGGGTGGAGCGATTGTTAACAAAGAAAAAGCACCCATGCCGCAGAGTTGGGCGTGGGTGCTGGAGATATGGGGCTCAGTATGGAGGCTGGAGTGCCGTCGCTCAGCCCAATTGGCAGGATACCTCATTAGCCTTTGCGACGTCGGAGGATGAGGGTGATACCTGCGAGTCCGAGAAGTGAGGTGGTAGTGGGTTCTGGGACGGCGATGGCCTGACCGCCGGTGACTGTGAGTAGGGTGTCACGGTTCGCGAGGGTGACGAGTGTGTTGTTAACGAAGATATCGTTTTGTCCGATTTGTTCATCGAGTTCGGCCTCGCTTGCGAGGGTGAGGGTGGCTCCGGTGAGGAGGTTCACCTTGGCATTGTTGATACCATTACCCGTGCCGAGGATTTCGAGTGAGCTGAGGCCGTCGACGGTGATATTGGTGGTATTTCCAGAGTTTGCGATGAATTGGGTGATTAAGGAGCTACCGGCGCTGATGAGCATGGTGGCGGCACCATTGGCGCTATTGATACCATTGCTTCCTGTGAGGTCTACAGTGGCATTTGAGAAGTTGAATTCGGTAAAGGCGCTGATCGCTCCGGTGAGGAGTGAGGCGCCATTGCTCACGGTGAGGGTGGAGCCAGCGCCGCCACCGATTAGGCCGGCACCACCGAGCGTTTTGCCACCGCTTACGGTGAGGTCGTCACCTGAATCTGTGGCGAGGGTGAAGGCTGGAGAGTAGTTGCTAGGAGAGCCTGAGCCGCTGGAGATCTCGATGAGTCCGCCCGTGGCGGCGGAGATTGGGGTGCCGCCATTGATAGTGCCGGCGCTTGGCACGAGGCCGTTGTCATCGAGCCAGTTCGCTTCTTGGAAGGCGGAGATGCCGTCACCTGCTCCGGTCCAGACGAGTGCGGCGTGGGAGAGCGGAGCGCAGGCTAATAGTGCGCAAGCGGGGGTAATGATGTGTGGTAATTTCATGTGTTTGTATGGGGTATATGGGAGCCATGTCTATGGGGGAGGCGGAGGCTGCCAATGGTACAGGGCAGAGATTTTGTGATTGTTAACAAAAAAATCTGAGAAACCTGCATTTTACCGTTTGCGGCGGAGGAGGGTGAGTCCAGCGAGGCTGAGCAGGGCGCAGGAGCTAGGCTCAGGGATGGCGGTGGTTTCGATACGGATATCGGTGAGGACTCGGCCGTAGCGCATGGCACCTGAGTTGGCTGCGATGGTGAAACCTTGTTCGTAGCCACTGAAATTATAGAGTTCGACGTTAGTGTCAGAGGTGTCGTTGGGGAGGCCTTTGGCATCGACATTGGTGGCATTGTTGTTGGTGGTACCAGTGATGTCGAAGGTTTCTCCGGTGGCTACATTGAGGGCGCCGAAGCCTTTGAATCCAAGGAAGGTGGCTTGTGCAGTTTCGACGGCGCCGGCACCGAGGTTGACACTGATGGGGCCGATGGCGAACGCAAGTGATTCATCTTCATCGACGAGGCTGGCGGAGCCGCTTCCGTCATTGACTCCCCAGTAGGAAAAGGAGGCGCCATGGCCAGCGATGGCGGCGGATCCGGTACCAGTGAGTGTGAGAGTGAGGGTGATGGAGTCATCTGCGGTACCGACACTATCGAGTGTGAGACCGGAGATTTGGTAGACACTACTTTGTGGGTTGCCGCCGTCAGAGGTGGTTTCGCCGGTATTGATGAGGCTGCCCAAGTTGGTGAAGGATCTGGAGCCGCTATCGGCGCGGCTGAGTCCGAGTTCAAGGTTTGTGATGGCGGCCTGGGAGCTGTGGCTGAGGGCCACGATACAAGTGAGCGTGAGGAGTTTTTTCATTGTGCTATGTATTGAGTGAGCAGGAAAAGAATCTCTGCTCATAGCTCCAATGCACGCGGGCCAGCGAGTATTACAAAAAAATGGGTGATTTTTTTAGTTGAGAGGCAAGTCGCCTAGTCTGGTGTCGAGGGACGGGGGGGAGACTTTGAGACTGGTGGGGTCTCGTGGGGGGCAGGTGTGTCAGCGGGAGGTAGGGGAGACGGCTTCGAAGTGGGTAAAGAAGCGCTGGAAGGCGTCCGGGAAGTGGGTATGGAGGGCGTCGAGGAAGGCGGACGGGGAGTCGCATTCGATTTCGCCATCGGGTCCGAGGAAGCGGGTGAGGGTGAGATTGGTGCCGGGGCGGCCATCGAAGTAGTGTGGCCAGGTAAAGAAGGCTTTATATCCGCCGCGGGTGAGGAGCATGGCTTCTTTAGTGACGCCTCCTTGGGCGGTGGTGATGATGCTGGTGGCGGGGTCTGAGGTGCTGAGAAGGCTGCGGCCTGCGGTGTCGAGTGTAGTGGGGTCGGCGCCGAGGTAGTCGAGGAGGGTGGGCAGGAGGTCTAGGTTGCTCGCCTCAGTGTGGGCGGGGCCACGGCCGAAGGATTTGGGCCATTTGATGAGCATGGGGGATTGGACTTGTTCATTCTCGAGTGAGGAGACGTGGAGCCAGCCGCCGTGGTCTTGGAATTCTTCGCCGTGGTCGCCCATAAAGATGATGATGGAGTCATCGTATTTGCCGTATTTTTTTAGGTTTTGGCAGAATTGTTCGGCGAGGTGGTCGCCCCAGGCGAGGGCATTGAAGTATTGGTTTTTGATCAGGCGGGTTTCTTCTTTTGTAGGGGTGGATGGGAAGAATGCGTGGGGGTAGTATTCCTTGAATGGGGGGTCGAAGGAATCGTGCCAAGAATATTTGTAGTGGGTGGAATCGATGGTGGCGATGGTGAAGTGAGCGCCAGAGGGTTGGGATTCGAGTTGGTCGGCGAGATCTGAGAAGAGGATGTTTTCGCGTTCGGTGGTGGGGAGCCCGTGGATGGGGTCGCCAGGGGCATCTTGGCGGAGGATGGAAAACGGGGCGGAGCCAAAGAAGTGGCAGCCCATATCGCGGAAGTCTAGGCTTTTGGCGGTGTGGACTTGGAGGTCGTAGCCGGCGTCATGGAGAAGGTGGAAGGCGCCGAGGCCGGGCCAATTGTTGTCGCGTGCGAGGTCGCGGCTTGCTTCGCGAGCGGTGGCGACTTGGCTGGTGAAGGTACTGAACCAGGAGAGGTGGGTGCCATTCGAAGCAGCCCAAGTGTGGCCGATAGCTTGGGCTTCATCCTGAGCAAATTGGTAGAAGAAGGGGGTGACATCTGGGCGGAGAGCGTCTTGGCGGAAGGACTCAATGAAGACGAGGAAGATGTCGGGGCGCTGGGAGAGATCGAGTGAGGGGGTGGTTTCTTGCCAGGTGTGTTCACGGAACTCTGCAGTAAATTTGGCGAGTCCATTGGGAGGGCGCACAGGTGAGAGTTGGAGGTCGAACTCCATGTATTCTTGCATCCAGGAGCGGCGTGATTTCCAGGATTTGCCGATGGCTTGTTCGAGTGATGCACCGGTGAAACCGAAGATCACGATGAGGAGCATCCAGACGGGGGCGGTGCGGAACTTGAGGCGGTTAGCGATGCGTGATGTGCCGTAAGTGAGGAGGCAGAAGATAGCGAGGACTGCGAGAGCGATACCAGCGAAGGCGGGTGCGGTGAGGTGGATTCCACCGCCTTTGAGTTCTGTGCCAAAATTGAGGAGCCCTTTGGTACCAAGTTTATTGACGAAGCCGAGGAAGGTTTGGTTCCAGTAGCCGTGGAGGAGCCTATCGATGACGATGGCAATGGGGGCGGTGGAGGCGATGACCCAAATCCATGGGCGGGTCCAGCGAGGTCCGGTGTCGATACAGAGTTGGACGACGAAGTAGAGGCAGCCGGTGAGGGCCATTTGGGTGAACATTCGGTTGATGAAGAGGCTCAACTTGTGGGTGTCGTCGAGCGAATGCATTCCATTCACGAGCTGGTAGTTATGCCAGAGGAGGAGTGCGTAGAGGGCGATGAAGAATGGGCCATTCCAGGGGCGCGGGCGGGTGAGCCAGTTACGGAGTTGGAGGATTTCCACACGGGTTGGTGTGGGGTGATGGGAGAATGCGATGGAACAGCCGATGATGACAGCGCAGAAGAGGAGGCCGGCGAGTAGGTATTGGAAGCCGCTGAGTAGGTCAGTGGCACCGAGGGTGAGGAGGATTAGTTGGCCGACTAAGGTGGTGCGCATCCAAGTCTGGGCCTTATGTTGTTTATAATCTCCAGTGCAGAGCCAACGAGAAATGCCTCCCCAGAGGGTGGCTCCGGCGGCTGCGAGGCTAAGTGAAATGAGGATGTGGCTGCCCAGGTAGCTTTCTCCGAGGTAGGGAGAGAGTTCGGCATTTCCGAAGCGGTGCTGTCGTACAAAGGGGATGAGGCCGTAGCCGATTCCGCAGAGCCAGATGAGGGTATGGAGTAACTTATAGGGCATTCTCGTTCAATGGACAGCAGTGGGGGCGGCTTCCTTGTGCTCAGGGTCTCGTTTAGAAGCAAGACTAATTGTGACAAAGTTGTCAGGAGGGGGAGTGGATAGTGAGTGAAGATTCCATTGAAACCTCTATTTTACGGGAGATGTAGTTAGTGTTTGTTAAATGTTATCTGTTAGGTGTGAGATAAGTTTATATTGACTCAATGATAGTGTTATTGTTTAATGTTAGTGCAAATAACCCCCCATCCATGTTGCGATGCAGTATTTTTATGATTTATCTTTATTAGACGTTCGAGGTGAAATTTCTACCGCCATTACGGTGATGTACTATGGCAATGAGATAGGAGCGTTTGCAGGCAAGGAGGAGGTTGTGAAGGTGGATTTGGATTGTGTGTATGCGGTGGAGGTCGATTTAACGGCGTATGCGAACAACCAGGATGGAGTGCACAGTTACGCGGTGATGTTTTTTGAACGTCAGTGGAATGAGGAGGTTTGGAACAAGAAGTTGCTGGAGAAGCGGCACAATTTGAAGTCGGTGACGACACGGGTGAAGTTGACTGCGGACATGACGGACAACCCGAAGCATGAGCATCATTTATTTACGGCTTCTAACCGCTACATTGATTTTGCTAAGTACCCGGATGTTGCAATGAACCAGGTAGTTCCTGGCGAGTACTTAGAGAAGTTTAACCACCGCTTTGTTGGGTACTTGATGCGCAGCGAGCGAGCTTTTGACGATGTGCATGCGATGATTGGCAAGTACCAGCTGAGTGATTTGGTGGACCACCAATATGACGTCAACGACCTTCACGAGCATGTGAAGGTGAAGGCGTATGGCGTGAAGCGCAAGAATGCGATTGCGTAGAGGGCGATTGGGGCACAGGGCCTAGGGTTCTTTTTTCAAGGCGGCTTTCAATTTTCCCCCGATAGCAGATTCGATTGCTTGATCCCAAGATGCCTCATCATCGATATCGGTCAAAGGAGGCAAAGGCACCACAGTGAGGCCGGTATTCATAGCAGCCTGTTCGGTCTCACTGCGGGTGCTACTGCTGCTCCAGGTGATATTGGAGAAGAGTTCTGGGTGATGTTGATGGGTGGCGAGGAGGTAGTAGCCACCATCGGGGCTTGGGCCGATGGCGCAGTGTTGGGGTTTGGTTTGGAGGAATGCGGCATTGATCCAGCGTGAGCCACAGTGGATGCAGTCGGAGCCAATGAGGGCGACTTTTTGGAAACCGTCGGCGAAGGCTTTTGCGCTGGCGCGCTCGAGGCGTTCCCCGAGGTTACCAGGTCCTTGGGGGGAGAAATCGATGGTGAATGAGGGTGCGTGTTTATCAGGGGTGAAGAGGAAATCATGTGAGCGCTTGATCACATCTCCTCTCAGTTGGGGGAGGATCCAGAAAGGGATGGCGTCGGAGGCATCATCTGGGGCGTAGCAAAATCTCACGTGAGTATTTTGGAGTCCTTCGAGTTGTTCGAGGAGCACGGCGACCATGGCGCGGTAGCGGCGCACGGCCTCTGTGTCGCCAATGGATGCAGCGAGGCGTGTTTTCACGTTTCCCGCGATGGGTTCTTTGAGAAAGATGAGTAGGGCGTTCATGGGCTCGATAGGATATATTCAGCTATAGTCGATGAGTGGGGTGGCGTCTATGGAGATCTTGTGGGGGTGTGCAAAGTGTTCTGTTAGAGTGGAGTGTGTGAGAGGTGTGTGGGAGGGTTGAGTTCGGAGAAAATGAAATAATTTAGACAAGTGGTGTGTGGGAGTGCGCTGAGGTGGGTATTAATCACCCCTGGATGAGAAAACTGATATGAAATTGATACCTAGATTGATAGCGAGCCACTTAATGGTAGCGAGTGTTGGCGTATTGGGAGCGCAGAGTGCGGCAAGTTTACCGAAGGCGCCAGTGGGGGAGAGCGTGGAGCAATCTAGGCAGATAGAGAAGGCGATAGCGGAGGTGTATCCGGCATTGGTACGGGTGCATGTGGTGATGGAGCAGCCCAAGGATGGGCGTATGCAAAAGGGGCAGGGTTCGGGATCTGGGACGATCATTCATCCTGATGGCTATGTCTTAACGAATCATCACGTGGCTGGTGATGGGAGTCGCGTGTGGGTGCGGCTATCGAATAAGTTGAAAGTAGATGCTGAGGTAGTGGGGACGGATCCGCAGACGGATTTGTGTGTTTTGAAGCTGAACATGGACCAGATACCGGAGTCGATGAAGCCTTTGGCGGTGGGGAAGTTTGGAGATTTTTCGACCTTGGAGGTTGGTGAGCCTGTATTGGCGATGGGAAGCCCTGCGGGGGTGTCACAATCGGTGACCTTGGGGGTGGTAGCGAACTTGGAGATGATCACACCGAATGGGATGGGGGCGTTGAAGCAAGCGGGGGAGACTGTGGGCGATTTGGTGCGTTGGATTGGGCATGATGCTGTGATTTATTTTGGTAACAGTGGCGGGCCGTTGGTGAATTTACGTGGAGAGATTATTGGTGTGAACGAGATTGGTTTGGGGTCGTTAGGCGGGGCGATTCCTGCGGACATTGCGGAGTATGTGGCGAAGGAATTGATTGAGCACGGTGAGGTGCGTCGTTCTTGGATTGGTTTATACCCGCAGCCGGTACTGAAGTCTGCGGAGTTTCAGGATGGGGTTTTGGCGGCTGCAGTGGTGGAGGGATCTCCAGCTGCGGAGGCTGGGCTTCAGCCGGGTGATGTGGTGACCCATATTGATGGGCATGCGGTGAAGGCGACCGCACGTGAGCATTTGCCTTTGTTCAATCGGGTGATCTTGGGAACTCCGGTTGGTAAGTCTATCAAGGTAGGGTATCGGCGGGATGGGAAGGCATGTGAAGCGGTAGTGGTGACTGAGGAGCGCTCGAAGGCGAAGGCGGATGACCGCGCCTTACGCGAGTGGGGAATTACCGCTCGGAATTTGACCAAGAGGAGTGCTTTGCGCCGGAACTTGGATACGACTGAGGGGGTTTTTGTCTCAACGATAAGTAAGTCGGGGCCAGCAGCTTCTGCCAAGCCGGCGATCAAGCCTGGAGATCGGATTACCTCGGTAGATGGCAAAGAGGTGGCGAGTGTGGAGGAATTTGGGTCTGTGACAAAGGCATTGTTAGAAGGTTGTGAATCACGGGAAGCGATAGTAGAATTTGAGCGTGGCAATGAGTTGTTAGCTACTGTGGTGAAAGTGGGAAAGAAGCCGAACGAGAGTCATTCAGCGGCGGCCTCGCATGCATGGTTGGGGGTAAAGACTCAGGTTCTGACAAAAGAGTTAGCAAGGGCACTGAATTTGACAGGCAAGAAGGGGGTGAGGGTCACACGAGTTCATAAGGGTTCATCTGCTGAGGCGAGTGGTCTTCAGAAGGGTGATGTGATTCTCAAGGTGGATGGAGCTGTGGTAGCGGCGTCGCAAGAGCGTGATGCGAAGGTATTTGAGGCGATGGTACGCGAGTACGATGAAGATGCCGAGGTGCAGTTAGTGGTTGTGCGTGGTGGGGAGGAACTAGAGATCGAATGTGCTCTGGAGAGTTCACCGAAGAAGTCGTCGGAATTTCGCAAGCTGACGAATGACACCTTTGAGTTTACGTTGAGAGAATTATCTAAAGCGAACCCTGATGAGGCAGAGGTCGGAAAAGGGGTGTTAGTAGAGGGGCTTGAGCGTGCTGGTTGGGCAGCATTGGCAGGGTTGAAGGGTGGTGATGTGATTCAGTCGATCAATGGTAAGTTGGTGGATTCCTTGGAGAGTATTGAGGCTGAGTTAGAGAAGATCGAGAGAGAGCAGGTTGCTCATGTGGTTCTCTTTGTGAAGCGTGCGAAGTTTTCGCGGTACATTGAAATTCAACCGATTTGGCAGGACACAGATGTGTAGGGGGGAAATAAGAAATTAATCACACAATGAAACAAAAACTAAATAGAATGATGAAACCAACTCAACTAATGAAGTTATCGGCCGCTGGACTTGTTTGTGGCTTTGGGAGCATGACAGCGTTTGCAGACATTAAGTCGGACGCGAAGGAGGTGTTTGAGAACAATCAATCCTCGGTGCTAACAGTGAAAGGTCTGATGAAGGTGGAGGTGTCGATGAATGGCCAGGTGGCGCAGACTAAAGATGTGCCGATTACTTCCCAAGCAGTGGTTGTGGACAAGGGGCTTTTGTTAGTTTCATACCGCACTATCATGCCAGAAGTAGGAACGAATGTGGGGCAGCAACCTGGCATTAAGATTGATACCAACATGCAGGAGTTGAAGGTGGTGGATGCATCTGGGGATGAATTTGACGCGAAGTTAGTTTTGCATGACGAGGCTTTGGACTTAGCGTATTTGGCGATTGATCCGAAAGGGGAGAATGCGGGGGACTTTTCAGCTCCGATCGTGGATTTGTCTAAGGGGGCGTCATTGAGCCAATTGGATGATGTTGTTTTAGTGAACCGTCATGGTGAGAGTTTGAGGTATGTAGCTGGCGTGAGCGTGAAGCAAGTGAGTGCTGTGATTGAGAAACCTCGGAAGTCCTATGTTTGTTCTGGGGTGCGTCCGGGTGCTGCGGTATTTGGAGCGAATGGAGATTTTGTGGGGCTGGGCGTGGTAAAGAAGGGCGGGGGGAGCGGTCAGGCTGCCACTGTGGTGTTACCGTCGAAGTACGCGCAAAAGTTATTGGGGCAGGCTAAGGAAAAGCGTGACGGACTCTCTAAGGAAGCGTGAACGACTGGTCAGTTTCTATCACCAGTCAGATGTACTGGAGTCGAATAGAAATTTGAGATAAACAGAAAGATACTATGAAAATGAAATATTGGATTCCTGTGGGTATGCTGGCATTGCCGGCGATGGTCCATGCGGAGGAAAAGCCAGCGGTGCAGACCCAAGAAGTTCGGGCGAGCATCGTTGACGAAGTGAAAGAGATTTCTGGGGCTCATGACGCGCAGGTCCAGGAGGTATACAAGAAGATTCGTTCTGAGCGAGATCGCTCGAAACGCAGTGAAATTTTTAAAGAAATGCCGGACCCGGTTGGGCCGTCAACTAATCTGTTAGATCTTGCGAAGAAAGATTTACGTGTAGATGGGGTGGAGCAGGCGTTGAGTTGGGTATCTGCGAAAGGTTCTCCACAGCAACGCAAGGAGGCGGCAGAGCTTCTGATGAAGGCCTATCCTGAGAGCAAGGGGTTTGAGCGTTATATTAACATTCACTGTCATAACCAACTGGGGTTAGGGGTGGAAGCTCTTCGTGAGGTTGTTGCTGGGGTAAAGGAGCCTGGGACATTGGCATTTGCGAAGTATGCATTAGCGAATCAATTGCTGATGGCGAGTGAGCGCAATCGGGCGTTAGATGATGAGCAAAAAGCGGCAAGTCGCAAAGAGGGTGTGGAGATTCTTGAAAAGCTCGGAGCAGACGGGCAGATTAAGGAGCATAGCCCGAAGGTTGCGAAACAGATTGAAAGTCGACTTTTCAAGGTGAAGCATTTGTCTATTGGGTCTGAAGCGCCTGACATTGTGGGTGTGGATCAGGACGGTGAAGCATTTAAGCTCAGCGATTACCGAGGCAAAGTGGTGCTGATCGATTTCTGGGGGCATTGGTGAGGTCCGTGCCGCGCCATGCTTCCTCACGAGCGGTCGCTCGTAGAGAAGTGGAAAGATGAGCCCTTTGCGATTGTTGGGATTAATAGCGACTCAAAGAAGAAGCTCAAAGAGATGGTGGCAGATGGCACCACGACTTGGCGGAATTTCACTGACCAGCAAGAATACGGAAAGATTTCTGAGAAGTGGGGAGTTCGGGGGTGGCCGACTCTGTATATTCTGGATCACAAGGGGGTGATTCGTCATGGAAGTTTACGCGGTGAGCAGATGGAGGCTGCGCTCGCGAAGCTGATTGAAGAAGCGAAAGCGGATCAGAAGTAGATTTCATAAGACCTAGTGCTGGGCACTGGGTTGGGCCAAAAGAGTCCCTACTACATGGCGTCGATCTTCCTTCGGAGAGGTCGGCGTTTTTTATGAGGAGGAGAGAAGTGTCTTACCAGTAATTTTCCTTGAGTTTGTTGGGTGGCTGACGATGCTGTTGGGCGCAGACCATGGAGAGCAAAAAGAAGGTAGTGATAGCGTGTGGCGGAACGGGTGGCCACTTATTTCCGGGAGTAGCGGTGGCGCAGGAGATGAAGCGTCGCGGCCACGAGGTAAGGTTATTGATTTCTGAGAAGAAGGTAGATGCGGAGGCATCTAAAAAGTATGGGGATTTGGCTTTTGACACGGTGCCTGCGATTGCGAAGCCGGCGACCTTGTCTTTAAAGATGTTGCCTTTCATGTGGAAGCTATTGCAGACGACATCTAAGTGTAAGGGATTGCTGAGGCAATTTGGAGCGGATGCTGTGATTGGGATGGGTGGGTTTACTTCCTTACCTCCAGTGATGGCTGGCAAGAAGTTAGGGGCGAAGACATTTGTTCACGATTCGAATGCGTTACCGGGCAAGGCGAATCGGTTGACGGCCAAGTGGTGTGACAAGGTATTGATTGGGATGGAGGCTGCGCGGCCTTATTTTCCTGGTTCTGAAGTTGAGGTAACGGGCACGCCTGTACGAGAAGAATTAGAGTCGGTACCCAGCCGTGATGTTGCGGCTGGGCAGTTAGGTGTGGATCCAGCGCGCAAAACAGTATTGGTGATGGGCGGGAGCCAGGGAGCCAAGCGGCTAAATAGTCTTGTGGTAGAGGCGGCGCGGGCGATGCCCGAGGTGCAATTTTTGCATCTGACTGGGAATTACGATTACGAGCGTGTGAAGCAAGAAGTGGGGGAGGGAAGTGAGAATCACAGGTTGATCGCTTTTTGTGCAGACATGGCGCAGCTCTACGCAGTGACTGACCTTGTGATCATGCGTTCTGGGGCTTCTAGTTTGAGTGAGATTTCTTATCTTGGTTTGGCATCCATCTTGGTGCCCTATCCTTATGCGGCTGACGACCATCAGACCAAGAATGCGGAGGTGTTTGAGGCAGCAGATGCGGCGGTGCTAAGGCAGGAGTCGGACCTTGATGCTGGCAGTCTAGTCGCAGATGTGACGGCTATCTTTGGTGACGATCAGCGCTTGGTAAATATGAGTGCCGCCTCGCAGGCATTGGGAGTGAAAGATGCGGCAACTCGGGTTTGTAGCGTAATTGAAAATTTATAATGAAAGACTTTAGTGAACGACTGATGCGCGACGAGCAAGCGATGCGCATTCACTTGATCGGAGTGGCAGGATCTGGGATGAGCGGTTTAGCATCGCTCTTGATAGGTATGGGGCACAATGTGAGTGGTTGTGATCGAGTGACGAGTGCTGAGACTGAGAGGTTACAGAGGGCGGGTTTAGCATTTTCGAGCCCACACAACGCGCATTCGGTAGCGGATGCGGATGTGGTGGTGTATTCTTCGGCGATTCGGGATGAGAATGTGGCGCTTGCGGCGGCGCGTTCGGCGGGGATACCAACGGTGCGACGTGCTGAGTGTTTAGCGGCGATATTGGCGACGAAAGATGGGGTGGTGATTTCTGGCACGCATGGCAAGACGACGACGTCGGCGATGAGTGCGCATGTGTTACGTCGTGGCGCGGTGCATCCGTCTCACTATGTTGGGGCAGAGATTCCTGTGTTAGGGACCAATGCGCATTGGGATGAAAAGGGTTCCTTGATGGTAGCTGAGGGAGACGAGAGTGATGGGACACTGGCACTTTATCAGCCGAAACACGCTGTGGTGTTGAACGTGGAGGAAGAGCATCTGGATTTTTATTCGGGGATTGAGCACATCAAAGAGGTGTTCACGACATTACTAGAGCGCACCTCGGGAAGCATCATCTTCTGTGCGGAGTGTGAGGTGGCCACTGAGTTATGTGGGCAACGAGGGAATGCAATTTCTTACGGCTGGAGCAACGCAGATTTTATTGCTGAGAACCTCAAGGAACAAGGAGGGGTGGTCGCCTTTGACGTAGTTCACAAGGGGGAACTATTGGGGCGTGTCGAGTTAGGTGTACCTGGGCGACATAATGCGCTGAATGCATTGGCGTCGATAGCATTGGCGACCGAGTGTGGGGTGTCATTTAGTGATGCCTCGCGGGCTTTGGCGACTTTTGCAGGTGCGCGGAGGAGGTTCGAAACGAAGTATTTGAGTAAGCGCTTACGCGTGGTGGACGATTACGGGCACCACCCGACTGAGTTGGCTGCGACTCTACAGACGGCACGTTCACTCGAGCCGAAGCGTTTGGTGGTATTATTTCAACCGCACCGTTATAGTAGGACGCAGAAGTTAGCGGATGACTTTGGCAAGGTATTACAGGCGGCGGACAAGGTGTTTGTGACTGATGTGTATCCAGCATCTGAGTTGCCGATTGACGGTGTGAGCGGGCAGACGATTGTGGATGCGATGAAGTCGCACGGATCGGTGTCAGGTCAAGTTGTTGGGGAGGTTGCTTCGGCGCATTATGCAGTTGGCAATGCACTGAAGGCTGGTGATATGTTAATCACATTGGGGGCGGGGAATGTCCATGAAGTGGGCACCAAGATTGCCCGTGATCAGTCTGTTTTAGAGGTCATTTTAGGTGAATGTGGTGATGGGAATGCGAAGGTGTGTTTGTACGAGCCGATGCGTAAGCACACGACGATGTTAGTTGGTGGTCCTGCGCAGTTTTGGGTAGAGCCTCAGACGCATCAATGTTTTGCGAATGCTGTTCGTTATTGTCGTGAGCGTGGGATTCCGGTGCGTGTGATTGGGCGAGGTTCGAACTTGTTAGTTCGAGATGGTGGCATACGGGGTGTGGTCATTCATCCCTCGAAGGGAGTGTTTGGTGAAGTGAGCGTGGAGGGAGATCTTGTGACAGCAGGTGCGGGAGTTCGTTTTAAGAAGTTAGCGAGCATTGCTCAAAAGGCTGGTTTGACTGGCTTTGAGTGGATGGAGGGGATTCCTGGGAATGTGGGTGGTGGATTACGGATGAATGCTGGAGCCATGGGTACAGAGACTTTTGACCAAGTGATCGAGGTGACATTTCTTGATGAGGATGGAGAGATCCGCACACGCAAGAGGGAAGAGATAGTGGCGCACTACCGTAATGTTCCGGAGTTGCGGCGTTGTTTTGCTCTCTCTGCGACCTTCAAGGGGCAGGTTGCTGAAGCGGGAGCGATTCAGGGATTGATGGAGGCGTCGATGGAGAAGCGTCGGTCTTCACAACCATTGGCCGCGAGTGCTGGTTGTATTTTTAAGAATCCAGAGGCGATGCCAGCAGGGATGTTAGTGGACACGCTAGGGTTCAAGGACAGTGCTGTGGGGAAGGCTCGGGTTTCGTTGGAGCATGGAAACTTTATTGTTAACGACGGGAAGGCGACAGCGAAGGAGGTGCTGGACTTGATTGACAAAATTCGAGTGCAGGCGAGGGAGGAAAAAGGGATTGAGTTAGAAACTGAGGTGCAGATTATTGGTGAAGACGAGCAGATTTTCTAATATGAAGTTGTTGGATAGGGAGTGGAAAATTTCAGAGAGAAGAGGATGAACAAAGAGATAAAGATAGCAGTAGCGATGGGAGGCCCAGGTTCTGAGCACGATGTTTCCATGGCGACAGGTCAAGCGGTGCTCAAGGCATTGCTGGGAGAAGGGTGCGATGCTGAGGCCTTGGAGATTAATACGTCAGAGGTCATCGTGCCAGAAGGGGTTGAGTTAGTGTTCAATACTATTCACGGGACTTTTGGGGAAGACGGTGTGTTGCAGAAGCAACTAGAGGCAAAAGGAGTCGCATACACAGGAGCGGGCTCAGCATCTAGTTTGTTAGCTTTCGACAAAGTGGCTAGCAAGGAGCGTTTCATCGAGGCGGGGGTGCCCACGCCAGCTTCAGAGACTGTGGATTGTAGTGCTGGTGTGCAAATGCCGAAGATGGATTTGCCTTATGTGGTGAAGCCACCACGTGAGGGGTCTAGTGTGGGGGTGCACATTGTGCGGGAAGAAGAGGAAGCACGTGCGGCCATTGAGGATGCCGCGAAGTATGGTGATGAAGTTTTGGTAGAGCAATTTGTCGAGGGCAAAGAGCTGACGGTGGGGATTGTGGATGGGGAGGTATTTCCGGTTGTGCACATTGCACCACGTAGTGGGTTTTACGATATGTCGAACAAGTACCCATGGATGACTGGGGAAGGTGGTACGGATTATTATTGTCCGGCTGAGTTGGACGAGGAGACGACGCAGCGGGTTCAGGATGCTGCATTGGCGGCACATCGCGCATTGGGAGTTGAAGTATACTCCCGAGTTGATGTATTGTTGGACGCCGATGGAAATCCTTTTGTGTTAGAAGCAAACACAATTCCAGGGATGACTGAGAGTAGCTTGTTGCCGAAGGCTGCGAAAGAAGCGGGCTATTCGTTTGGTAATCTCTGTATGAAGATAGCAGAGGTATCGCTGCAGACACCAAGAAATGTTTAAGAGAAAAAAGACCAATACGCGTTACAGGCGACAAAGGACTGAGCACACGCTACATTTGCGAGTGAGTTCTCCGCGTATTGTCTTTTTCCAATCTCGCAAAGCGATTTGGGGGATATTCAAGATCTGTTTGATCCTTGTGGTTTTGGGGGCTGCTGGGGTGTATGGCACGCAGTACATCCGGAACCATTTTCTAACAAATCCTGAATTTGCCTTACGTCATTTAGAGTTACAGACGAATGGCTTTTTAAACGAGAGTGAGGTAGCGGAGATTGCTGGGATCAACCCGAGCGGGACGATTTTTTCCTTTGATATTGATGAAGTGGAGGCGCGGTTAGTGGAGCGGCCGGAGGTTGTGGCGGCTGTGGTGGAGCGTAGGTTGCCTGACACGGTGAAGATTCAGTTAACTGAGCGTGTGCCAGTGGCTTGGTTAGCGTGTCCTAAGTTAGGTATGGCGGGGCGCAACCCGCTATCAGGAATTTTGATGGATGCAGAGGGGGTCATATTCACCTGTCAGGGTAAGTTATGGGATGTGGCGCGCAATTTGCCAGTGATTGAGATTGCGGAGGCTGAAGCCCATGAATTTCCGATGGGTGAGAAGATGGTGCATAAGGATGCGGCACGAGCATTGGCATTGATTCAGTTAGTGACAGAGGAAGTGCGGGGTTCATGGGAGGTGAAGCGAGTGGCGGTAAGTAATTTTTATAGTTTGGTGCTCACGAGTGACGACAATGTGGTGGCGACATTTGGGATGTATGACCACGAGCGTCAGTTGGGTGACTTGATAGCAGCGCGGGCGCATGCTGAGCAGACTGGTCGTGAGTTAGAGTGGATTAATCTTTTGCCCAAGCATAACATTCCAGGGAATTTTAAAGCTCCTGCAATGCATTCAGATGAGGGGCTGACAAGAGTGAACGACTAATTGAGTTCTAGGACGGAGATGGCGAAATCAAAGATATACGTGGGTCTTGAAGTTGGCACCAGCAAAACATGCATGGTGGTGGGAGAAGTGAAGGCAGACAGCTCAGTGAAGATCTTAGGGGTTGGTGAGACGAAGTCAGTGGGTGTGCGCAAGGGGGAGATTTCTGACATGGCGAATGTGCGCACTTGTGTGCGCGAGGCATTGCTAGAAGCTGAAGATGTTTGTGATGTGGACATCCGCAGTGTGTTTCTTTCTGTAACTGGTTCTCACATTACTGGAGTGAACAACCGCGGGACGTTTCGTTTGCCGGATGAAGACCAGGAGATTACGACTGAGCACGTGGAAGAGGCGAAGGAGATTGCTCGGGACATCGCTATTCCATCGGACAATGTCTACTTACATAACATTGTACGGCAGTATTGGATTGATGGAAATGAGCAGGCCAGCAACCCGATTGGTTTGTTAGGTCGCACATTAGAAGCGGATTTTCACATCGTTCACGGCGTAAAGAATCGGATTCAGAACAGCATTAAGTGTGCAAGGGAGATCCCTTTAGATGTGGATGATGTGGTGTTTGCTCCGATTGCTTCCGCGCAGATTGCATTGAACCGTCAAGATAAGGAAGCTGGGGCGCTTGTGATCGACATTGGTGGGGGCACGACTGATTACGTTTTGTACCTGAATGGTGCGGTGGCTGCTTCTGGGTGTATTCCGGTGGGGGGGGATCACGTGACCAATGACATTCATTTGGTGACTCAGATGCCTTTATCGAAAGCTGAGAAGGTGAAGTGCACTGAGGGGGACGCCTCGGGTGACCCTGCGCGTTCTGTGGGGACGGTGACGATCCCGGATGACAAGGGTTTTCCTGAGTTAGAGATCAAGCGTCAATTGCTCAATGACATCATCCGTGGCCGTCTCGAGGAGACCTTGCGATTAGTGAAGCAAAAGCTCCCTGACGGGTCACTTGAGAAGGTGGGGACTGGGGTCTTTTTAACTGGAGGTTCTAGTTTGATGCGTGGTTTTGGTGAATTAGCCAACGATGTTTTTCATTTGCCGATTTATCGTCCGGAGCAACCTGAGGTGAGTGGGATTCACGAGTATTTCCGTGACCCGCAGTATTCGACGGCGGTGGGGTTGATTCGCTATGCACAATTAATGGATGAGGACAGTCCGAAGGAAAAAGCTGGGGTTTTGGGTAAGTTGGTGAAGGCGGTGTGGCCGTTTTAGAAGTGTATTTCTTTGAATGACTTAGGGGGAAGGTGGGGCGATGTGGCCTTGTTGCGGTGTGTGAGGAGGTGTCAAAATCGTGAGGTGTGAGAGATTGGCATTGCAATTGAGCGGATTATAGGGATTGTCCGTCCCTTCAACTCACATTCTTATGACTGACAAGATTCGTAACATCGCAATTATTGCGCACGTTGACCACGGCAAGACGACGCTGGTGGACAAACTTCTCGAAGCAGGTGGAGCCTATGGCGACCACCAAGAGACAGTTGAGCGTGCGATGGACTCCATGGATCTTGAAAAAGAGAAGGGGATCACCATTAAATCGAAGAACACTTCGGTGAAGTGGGAGGATTACACGATCAACGTGGTGGATACTCCAGGTCACGCCGACTTCGGTGGTGAAGTGGAGCGTGTGATGAAGATGGTGGATGGTGTTTTGTTGGTTGTGGATGCCTATGAAGGGCCACAGGCGCAGACACGTTTCGTGTTACGCAAGGCATTGCAGGAAGGGTTGCACCCGATTGTGGTGGTGAACAAAGTGGATCGTGATTTTGCACGTCCGGAGGAAGTGCACGACATGGTGTTGGAGTTATTCTTAGAGTTGGAGGCAACTGAGGAGCAATTTGAGGCTCCCTTCTTCTATGGATCTGCCAAGAATGGATTCTTTGTAGGTAATCTCAATGATGAGCATAAGGACATGACTCCATTGTTGCAGGGGATTGTGGACAATGTGCCGGCTCCGCAGGCCAATGCAGATGAACCGTTCCGCATGTTGGCGTCGAACATTGACTGGGATAATTACGTTGGGCGTGTGGCGCTTGGCAAAGTGCTTTCAGGCAAGGTGGCGAAGGGAGACAGTGTATGGCTCCACCGTAAGGATGGCACTAAGGTGCGCAGTAAGATCACTAAGGTGTTTGAGTATTCATCACTGTCAAATAGTGAGTCAGCAGAAGGTGTTGCAGGCAACATTGTGGGGATTGCAGGATTTGAAGACATTGATATTGGCGAGACGATCGCGGCTTCTGAAGAGGCTGAGCCATTGCCATTCGTAAACATTGATCCACCGACTATTTCGATGCAGTTCAGCATCAATGATGGGCCATACGGAGGACGCGACGGCAAGCATGTGACCTCACGTGCGATTCGTGAGCGTCTTGACCGCGAGGTGAAGACAAACATCTCGATTGAGGTTTCAGACGCTGAGCAAGCAGGTGTGTTCAATGTGGCAGCACGTGGTGCGATGCAGATTGCGGTTTTGGTTGAGACGATGCGTCGTGAGGGATACGAGGTATTGGTTTCGCGTCCGAGTGTGATTACCAAGCGGATTGACGACAAATTGATGGAGCCTTTTGAGACATTGTATGTGGAATGTCCGGAAGACGCGCTGGGTGGGGTGATGAAGACATTGGCGAACCGCAAGGCTCGTGTAGAAAATATGGGGAGCAATGCTCATGGATCTACTTTGGAAGCGACGATTTCCACACGTGGTTTGATTGGTTTTGAGTTTGAGTTGCTCAACCTGACGAGTGGTCATGGGATTATGTCTCACCTTTTCAAGGAATACGCTCCGCATTGTGGTGAGATCACCACGCGTTCTACAGGTACTTTGATTTCGATGGCGACAGGAACAGCGATGCAGTACTCGCTTCTGCCGCTTGAGGACCGAGGTAAGCTCTTTATTGCACCTGGTGAAGAAGTTTATGAAGGGCAAGTGATTGGTGAGAACCCGCGTCTCACTGACCTCGCAGTGAACCCGATCAAGGAGAAGGCTCTGACAAACCACCGATCTGCAGGTAAGGATAATACTACGACATTGGCACCACCGATCAAAATGGATCTGGAGCGTGCGATTGAGTACATCAATGCTGATGAGCTTGTGGAGGCGACACCGAATCACATTCGTATTCGTAAGCGCATTCTTTGCCCAAATGAGCGCAAGCGTATGGAGCGCAAAGCTAAAGGGTAGTCATTCTCGAGAGATTTCAATGACAAGGGGCGGCTTTGATAGAGCCGCCCTTTTTTTGTGGGGAGTGTATGGGGGCGGCAGGAGGAGCGAGGCGTGCGGTAGGCTGTATTCGGGTTTGGTATAGGGGGAGAGAGTCATCTCGACTCGGAATAGACGAATGGAGTGTGGTTAAGTCTTGTGAAGTTTGCGCTTCGCGATTTTAGAGATAGATCGGATTATCTTGCAGAATGTCATCGTTGTCATTCAGTTGTCCCGCGTGTGCGGGAGGCCTTCACTGGGCCTTGATATTCTGCAAGCTCATTCCGACCATTCGTCCATTCCGTTTCGCTCAATGGTATTAGGCATGCTTATTCTTTTCATGTCAGAGCTATAACCTTGTGTCAGTGAGTGAGCTGCGCTATGTATGTTAGTTGCGCATTCTTCATTCTGTTAGAATGCATTAACTAAACGAAAGATCACAATGAGCGATATCAGTAAATGTCCATTTTTTCAGAATCAAGCAGAGCGTAATGAGGCCCAGGAGAGTGCAGGTGGAGGCACGAGCAATCGGGACTGGTGGCCAAACCAGCTGAGGGTCGACATGCTGAGACAGCACGATAAGAAGTCGGACCCAATGGGAGAAGGGTTTGACTACGCAGAGGCGTTTTCGAAGTTAGATTTGGCGGCGGTGAAGGAGGATTTGACAGCATTAATGACGGATTCTCAGGAATGGTGGCCTGCGGATTTTGGACATTACGGGCCGCTTTTCATTCGGATGGCATGGCATAGTGCTGGGACCTATCGCGTGAGTGATGGTCGTGGTGGTGGTGGGACTGGCAATCAACGTTTTGCTCCATTGAATAGTTGGCCAGACAATGTGAATTTGGACAAGGCGCGGCGTTTGTTGTGGCCGATCAAGCAGAAGTATGGGCGTAGCCTCTCGTGGGCTGACTTGATGATTCTGACTGGAAATGTGGCCTTAGAATCGATGGGCTTTAAGACCTTTGGTTTTGCTGGTGGACGGCCTGACATCTGGGAACCAGAGAAGGACATTTACTGGGGGAATGAAACTGGTTGGTTAGACGACGAACGCTATGTAGGGGA
This sequence comes from Rubritalea tangerina, assembly GCF_042683245.1. Classification (NCBI taxonomy): domain Bacteria; kingdom Pseudomonadati; phylum Verrucomicrobiota; class Verrucomicrobiia; order Verrucomicrobiales; family Rubritaleaceae; genus Rubritalea; species Rubritalea tangerina. The sequence continues at coordinate 45,623 of NZ_JBHUJB010000040.1, read as the reverse complement.
TCACGAAGAGTTAGAGAACCCGCTTGCGGCAGTGCAGATGGGGTTAATCTATGTAAATCCAGAGGGCCCCAATGGTAATCCGGATCCAGTGGCGGCGGCGAAGGATATTCGGGAGACATTTGCTCGGATGGCAATGAATGATGAGGAGACGGTGGCATTGATAGCGGGGGGGCACACATTTGGTAAGACCCATGGTGCGGGTGATGCGGGCTTGGTGGGAGCTGAGCCAGAGGCGGCAGGGATTGAAGAGCAAGGGCTGGGTTGGGCTAGCGCCCATGGTAGTGGAAAAGCGGGAGATGCGATCACGAGCGGGCTTGAGGTGACTTGGACGAGCACACCGACCAAGTGGAGCAACAACTTCTTCTGGAATTTGTTTGGTTACGAATGGGAGCTTACGAAGAGCCCAGCAGGAGCTCACCAATGGACACCGAAAGACGGGGCTGGAGCGGACACAATACCTGATGCGCACGATCCCAACAAGCGGCATGCACCTACTATGTTGACGACGGATTTATCGCTGCGCTTTGATCCAGAATATGAAAAAATTTCACGTAGATTCCACCAAGACCCTGACGCTTTTGCTGATGCCTTTGCTCGTGCGTGGTTTAAATTGACTCACCGAGATATGGGGCCAAGGAGTCGCTATTTAGGGCCGGAGGTGCCGGAGGAAGCATTGATTTGGCAGGACCCGGTTCCCGAAGTCGATCACCCATTAGTGGGGGCGGAAGAAGTCGCGCAACTCAAGGAGGAAGTGCTGAGTTCTGGACTATCTGTGGCTCAATTAGTGAGTACGGCATGGGCATCGGCGTCGACTTATCGAGGGTCTGACATGCGTGGCGGGGCGAACGGGGCACGATTACGGTTAGCTCCGCAAAAGGATTGGACGGTGAACCAGCCGGAGCTGTTAGCGGAGGTCATTGGGAAGTTGGAAGCGGTGCGTGAGGCATTCAACGCATCTCAGTCTGGAGGTAAGAAGGTGTCATTGGCGGACTTGATTGTGATAGCCGGAAATGCTGGGGTGGAAAAGGCTGCTGCGGATGGAGGATTTTCGGTTGAACTTCCCTTTTCTCCGGGGCGGACGGATGCGAGTCAGGAGCAAACTGACGTCGACTCGTTTGCAGTGTTAGAGCCGGTTGCTGATGGTTTTAGGAACTACCAACGAGCAAAGTTTGCAGTGTCACCGGAGGAGATGTTGATTGATAGGGCTCAGCTACTCACCCTGACTCCACCTGAACTGACTGTGTTGGTCGGGGGGATGCGTGTGCTGGAAACAAACTACGGTCAGACTCACATGGGAGTGTTCACGGAAAGACCCCAGGTGTTGAGCAATGATTTCTTTGTGAACCTGCTGGATATGGCAACTGAGTGGAAAGCGCTGGATGATGACAAGTTGTTGTTTGAAGGGCTTGATAGGATGAGTGGAGAGGTCAAATGGACGGCATCGCGTGTCGATTTGGTTTTTGGTTCCAATTCTGAATTGCGTGCTGTGGCTGAGGTTTATGCGACTGAGGATTCCAAGCAAAAGTTTGTGGATGACTTTGCGGCGGCATGGACGAAGGTGATGGAGCTGGACCGTTTTGATATGCGATAGTTCGTCATGGGGTATGCCTATTGGAAAAATTTGCCCCATTTTTTGAGAAAGTAAGAATTGGTGTTATTAATATGAGCTGAGTGCCACTTTGGGCTTCAGAGTGGCACAGAAATGAACTCGGCAATCAGACTAGAAGATAATTATGTTAGATTTTAATTTTTGTAACCCGACCCATATCGTCTTTGGGAAGGATCGCGTTGGTGAGCTAGCAAGCTTAGTACCAGAGAATGCGAAGGTGCTCATCACCTATGGTGGTGGGAGCATAAAGAAGTATGGGACTTTAGATAAGGTAAGGGATGCTCTGAGTGGCTATGAGGTCCATGAGTTTGGAGGGATTGAGCCTAACCCCCAATTGGCGACCTGTGTGAAGGCGGTTGAGATGATCAAAGCCAAGGAGATTGACTTTATTTTGGCGGTAGGTGGTGGGTCAGTAATTGATGCAACGAAGTTGATAGCGATTGCGGCCAAGTACGATGGTGATGACTACGCTTCACTGATAAAGAATGGATTTAATCCAGCGCCGGTGTCCGAGGCGCTGCCCTTTGGGACTGTGCTGACCTTGCCAGCTACGGGTTCTGAGATGAACGCGTTTTCGGTCATCAGTGATGATACTGGGAAATATGGGGTGTATTCACCTTTGTTCTATCCGAAGTTTTCTATTCTGGATCCAAGCTTGACCTATACTTTGCCGAAGACTCAGGTTGCCAATGGTATTGTTGACACCTTTATTCATGTGGTGGAGCAATATATGACGTTCCCGGTGGATGCTCGATTCCAGGATCGTGCGGCCGAGGGAATCATGCAGACCTTGGTTGAAATTGGGGAGACCTGTATTGAGAAGCCTGAGGATTATGATTCGCGCGCAAACTTTATGTGGTGTGCCACCATGGCATTGAATGGCCTGATTGGATCAGGAGTGCCTCAAGATTGGAGTACACACATGATTGGGCACGAGCTCACTGACAAGTTTGGCATCGACCATGGTCGGACCTTGGCTGTCGTGCTTCCTTCCTTGTTGAGACAGAGGAAGGATAAGAAAGAGGAGAAGTTGCTCCAATATGCGGAGAGAGTGTGGAAGCTTACTGAGGGCTCTAAAGACGAAAGGATAGAAGCAGCGATAGCAAAAACGGAAGCCTTCTTTCACAGTCTAGGTGTTGCGACGAAGATCAGTGATTACGCGATTCCTAGAGAAGACCTTAGAGATATCATCAAACAGTTAGAGAGCCATGGCATGACGGCGCTATCTGAGAGTGGTGATCTCACCCTTGATATCGTTGAGAAAATTCTCGACGAGGCGTACTAATTTAAGCGACTAAGATCGTTTGTTAGGCTGGGCGACTTCTATGAGAAGTCGCCTTTTCTATGTGAAGCCGGCTTACGATTCTTACGGCATTTGTCTGAGCAATAGATGATGGCGTTCCAGATCCCACGGCTTTGCCACTTTTTGCGGTTGTGGAATGGGCGGTGGCATACTGGGCAGGTTTTGGTTTGATTTTTGAGCTTCGTGGGGGGCATTGCTATTGGTGAGTTTTGTGTTTTTTGAGTCCGACTTCTTGTTGGGCGTGTTTCCAAAAGGAACTGAAGCTGGCGTAGGCACGGGTTGTCTCAGGAAAGAGCCACTCGCGTTCACGTTTTTGGCCTGGCCAATGGAGGCAGGCTGGGTGTTCTTGATGGATCAGGTGGGCGTTGGTGAGGTCTCCGGGGAGTTGGGTGATTTCATCTGAGAGGATCTCGATATTGGGAATTTGTTTAGCCCAATGGAGGATGAAGTTGATGCGTTTTTGTGAGATAGGGAATCTCTCAAAGTGTGAGGGTTCGAGTACGAGGATGTGTCGGTCGGTATGGCACTTGGCAAAATCTTGGGAGAGGTTCCATATAGAATGGAGAGCCACGGTTTCATTGGATTTGATAGGTTGGCGGAGTGTGGTGGTGGGGAGTTGTGTTGTTGGGTGTGCGTTGCGCCAATTGTATCTTTCAGCCCAATGGTTGGGTGTGGTGCGTTCTGAGAGTTGGGAGTAGTCGAGGTCGATGGGTGTGTTTTGTTGGGAGGTGTGGCTGTAACGGTTGATGTTTTCTTGGTTGGCGATGTATTTGCGGTGGCTGAAGGTTCCCGCGATCCATTGCCAGGAGAGGGAGTTGCTGGCGAGGTCGCCATCAAGTAAGTGGTAGTACATCCAGGCGGCTGGCTCTTGCCACTGGGTCTGACAGATGTTGGCGATGAGTGAGGCGAGCCACATGCGAGCGTGGTTGTGGATTGTGCCGGTTTCAAGGAGAGTGGTGATAGATGTATCGACGGCATTGATGCCCGTTTTAGCATTGAGAAAGACAGTGGGGATCTCGGAGCGAATGACATTCTCTTGTGGCCGTTTGATGTCGCTATGGATATTGTTGCCTTGTGCTTGCCAAGTGCGGTGGTAGAACTCGCGCCAGCCGAGTTCGGAAAGAAATTTGTAGGAATGCTGGGCACCGTATTTTGAGATCAGGGCGTGGCCGAGTTGTTTGGTATTGAGGATGCCGTGGGTGATGAAGGGGCTGAGCCAAGTGACATGGCCATCGAGAAAATTGCGTGTTGCAGCGTATTTTTTGGGATCGATGTGATCGATGCGATCAACTAGGTCGGCATAACTGCAGTGTTGGTTGGGCGCCATTTCATAGTATCCGCTATGATAAGATAAACGCAACTGACCTAAGTACTCTATTTAGTTCGGCGGAAAGGGTGGGCGAGTTGGCTCAAATAGTTTTGCTTAATAGGTTCATGAATGCCGAATGAGTCAGGTTCATGAGGTGGGCATGAATAGGTTCCAAAAATAATATCCATTAGGGGTGAGACATTGGCATAGTTACCCGCAAATTTATCTTTGTCGTGATGCCAGTGGTGTAGTTCTGGAGAGCCTATTATCCATTTGATAGGGCCAAGAGGGAGGCGCACGTTAGAGTGAATGTATATTGCCCAGATTCCTCTAAAGCTGATTAGTGCAGCAATAGTCTCAAGGGGAAAACCGAGTAGGAGGGCTGGTAGATTCACAATGCCCATGGTGTAGATTGTATCCAAAGGGTGTTCACGGTGTGCCGCCAACCAGTCCATGTGTTTAGCGCTGTGGTGAATACTGTGAAATTTCCAAAGTAAGGGGATCTTATGCTGCATTCTGTGCCCCCAATATATTAAGAGATCGCTGATGAATAGCACCTCTACCGCTTGAAGCCACCATGGCTGAGAGGCGATCACATTTTGCATAGGTGCAAGCCATTCCATACTCGTTACACTGGTCAACTTGGATAGTAGCCATGTAACGATGCCTGCCCATAGCAAGTACTGGCCGAGAAAAAAGCAGAGGTCGGTATACCAATCTGGACGAAAGAATTTTTGATCTCTCTTTGCTGGAAAAGCCAATTCTAAGGGCCTGAATATGCAGAAGAGTATAAAAAACGAAATGGCTGCTGAGAGTAGTAGGCCCGGAATGCTCATTGCTCTGTTGCGGTTTGATTTTCTTTTCCAGTATCTTTGCTCGTTGCCTCAGATGGAGGAATGATTGTGATCGTTAAGTCAGGAAATTCTTTTTTGTTTGGGATATAGGTGGTGCCTGTTCCAGGTTTAGCGTGTTTATTCATCCCTTCCATATGTGAGAAGTGGAGCTCTTCGAAGGAATGCGGTGCCATGTATTTAGTGCTGCCGATGAAGTATACTTTCTCGCCCGCTGAGGTGGTTGCCTCTGTAGCCATTCCGTTGTCTAGAGCTTCTTGCAGAATTTCAGCTTTGCCGACTTCAGTGGTCCAGCGTGGGGGTGGGGGTAGAGTTTGGATGTATATATAGATACCAGCAATGACTACGGAAGACAGAATTGCCAGAATTTGAAGAGTACGCTTAACGTAATAATTCATGCTCCATCTCATAAATTCTTCTCTTTAGAAGTCAATTGTCTGATTTTAAGAGTGTTAAACGATGGGGTGTTATATAGGTCATGAACTGACGTTGTAGTGGATCAAACTATGGCTTATTGAAAGCCTTCACTTCATGGATAGCTTCCACTGCGGCTGTGAGGAAGAGTTCGTTCAGGGCGGGATGGACGTGGATTATTTCTAACAACTCTAGGACATCATTTTTGAGATGCTTCAACATGAGTACATGATGGAGGAGGGTGGAAGATTCTGGTCCTACTAGCTGGCAGCCAAGGGTAGAATAGTCATAGGGAGAGACGATTAGCTTTGTTCGTGGGTAGCTGAGGCTGGTGGACATTGCGCTGGCTCAGTGAAGCCGATGAGAAGTTTGGATGGTACACATCCTCTATTCGGGCAGGCGCCCCCGATTTATCTTTCTCTATCATGGCCACTTTTGTCCCATTTGACTCACGAATTGGTATTAGACAAAGAAAAAGCGACCAAAGGAAACCTTTGATCGCTCTGTGTTAGGTTGCGTGTTCTAGAGGATTCCTAGAGTTCGCGGATGTAGATATTTTTGAAGTAGACTGGGTCCCCGTGGCACTGGAGTTCAATTTGCTCAGTTTTTGGGAGTGGTTGATTCTTTTGCCAGAGGTTGATGAGTGGTGATTTATCTACGACGAGTTTTCCGTTGAGCCAGACTGAGACGTCGTCGCCGACCATGCGGATGAAGAAGTGGTTCCATTCACCTACTGGGTTATCGGCGTGCACGAGTGGCCATCTGCCGGCGTTGCGGTTGTTCCAGAGGCCACCAGATCCTTTATCGGCGCCGTGTTTGATGCACTTTGGGCTTTTGGTATCCCAGATTTGAACCTGTGGAAGGCCGCGGAGGTAGATGCCGCTGTCGCCGTGTTCGCTTTTGAGCTTCCAGCTAACGTACATTTCGAAGTCGCCGTAGTCTTTGGCGGTCGCGAGGCTCCAACCACCCTTTTCGCCGTCGAAGAAGAGTTCACCATCTTTGGTGATGGTCCAGTGCTTGCGCATGATTTCGTCTGCCTTTTTTTGTTTAGCAGCGTATGCTTCTGGATCCTTTTTGAGTTCTGCACGTTTGTGTGGCTTATCGAATGGTCCTTGGAGGAGGCCTTTCCAGTTGGTGAGGTCTTTGCCATTGAAAAGCAGGGTGAAGCCTTCAGGAGCTGTGTTGTCAGGATTGTCTTTGAGTAGTGGGCCAGCATACGCAGTGGTGACGAGGCTCAGTACGCTAAGGAGTGTGGTAGTGTATTTTTTTATCATATATGCATGAATAGTTTGATGTGGCAGTGTGTCGAGATGTTTTTACTCGAGTGGTGTCAGAGAAGTTCAGATTATACCAACTACCAGAAACTTTTGCTCATTCGTATTAAAATTGATTTAACAACGCTGATTAGGAATTGGCCCGCATTGTTGAGGAAGGAAAGAAGCCTGGGGGGAGCATGATTTCTCTAACGAAATATCAAACCCAGTGAGTAAATTTCTGCACCCACTGGGTTTTGTTAGTTTTAGTTAGGCTTCTTGGCCGGTAAGTTCGGCAGTGGCTTTTTCGAGACCTTTTTCTTCGATAGCTTCTTCGGTGAAGCCGTTATCTTCTGCGTATTTACGGACGTCTGCTGTGATTTTCATGGAGCAGAATGTTGGGCCGCACATGGAGCAGAAGTGGGCCGTTTTTGCACCTTCGGCTGGGAGTGTTTCATCGTGGAAGTCGATGGCGCGTGCTGGGTCGAGGCCGAGGGCGAATTGGTCACGCCAGCGGAATTCGAAGCGAGCTTTAGAGATTGCGTTGTCGCGTTCTTGGGCTGCGGGATGACCTTTTGCGAGGTCGCCGGCGTGAGCTGCGAGTTTGTAGGTGATGACCCCTTCGCGCACGTCGTCACGGTTTGGCAGACCGAGGTGTTCCTTTGGAGTCACGTAGCAGAGCATTGCGCAGCCGTACCAACCGATGTTGGCGGCACCGATGCCGGAAGTGATGTGGTCGTAACCTGGAGCGATGTCTGTGGTGAGTGGTCCGAGGGTGTAGAAGGGGGCTTCGTGGCACCAGTCGATTTGCTTCTCCATGTTTTCTTTAATGAGGTGGAGAGGCACGTGGCCTGGGCCTTCGTTCATGACCTGGCATCCTTTTGCCCATGCGCGCTTGGTGAGTTCGCCTTGGATCTCGAGTTCTGCGAGTTGGGCGTAGTCGTTGGCATCTGCGATGGAACCTGGGCGGAGGCCGTCACCGATGGAGAAGGAGACGTCATAAGCCGCACAGATGTCACAGATGTCATCCCAGTGGGTGTAGAGGAAGTTCTCTTTCTGGTGGGCGAGCGTCCACTTCGCCATGATGGAGCCACCACGGGAAACGATGCCGGTCATGCGGCGTGCAGTGTGTGGGACGAAGCGCAATAGCACTGCGGCGTGGATGGTGAAGTAATCGACGCCTTGTTCAGCTTGTTCGATGAGGGTGTCGCGGAAGAGTTCCCAGGTGAGGTCTTCGATCTTGCCGTTTACTTTTTCGAGTGCCTGATAGATTGGCACAGTGCCGATGGGCACTGGTGAGTTGCGGAGGATCCACTCGCGGGTGGCATGGATATTTTTACCGGTGGAGAGGTCCATGACGGTGTCGGCGCCCCACTTGGTCGCCCAGCGCATTTTTTCTACTTCTTCATCGATGGTGGATGCGACAGCGGAGTTACCGATGTTTGCGTTGATTTTGATGAGGAAGTTGCGGCCAATGATCATTGGCTCGATTTCTGGGTGGTTGATATTGGCGGGGATGATGGCGCGGCCACGAGCGACTTCGGAGCGGACGAACTCAGGAGTGATGAGTTCAGGGATTTCAGCGCCGAAGGATTGTCCTGGGTGCTGGTGGTCCATGCGATTGCGGGAGACCTGCTTGAAGGGGTCGATCTCAGATGGACGCGGCATTTCATAGCCATCTGGCGTGTGTGACTTACTTTTGATGAGTTCTTTGATGGCGTCGGAGGCATCTTCTGGAAGCTCGTCGAGTGTTGGGTAGCGGTCGTTGACAGTCTTGAATGCTTCGATGCGGCCCATGTTCTCGCGGATGGCGATGAACTCCATTTCTGGTGTAATGATGCCTTGGTCGGCGTACCATTTTTGGGTGACTGGGTGGTCGGCGGATGCGCGGAGTGGCTTACGTTTGAGGCCGGGGTATTCCTTGAGCTTATTTTTAGCGGCTTTGCCTTCGTTGTATTTTTCTGCGTGTTTATCGGAGAGGTAGCCATTGTCGGATGGCTTCACTTCTCGGCCTTCGTATTCTTCGACATCATTGCGGCCGAGGATCCAGTCACGGCGGAGTGCGGGGAGGCCTTCGCGTGGGTCACCATTGAAATTGGGGTCGCCCCACGGGCCGGAACAGTCGTAGACACGGATGGGAGCGTTTTTTTCGACACGACCATTGGGGTGTTCGGTATCGGAGAGGCGGATCTCACGCATGGGGACCTTCACGCTGGGGTGGATTTTGCCCTCTACATAGACGCGGGTGGAGTTCGGGAAGATGGTTGGATCTTTCTCGATTGCCGCGAGTTCTTCTGAGTTATCGATGTTTTCGATGAAGTTACCGGTGTAGTCGGAGCGAGCGGTGGAGTTCTCAGGTGTTGGTGTGGATTCGTCTGGTGAGATCATGGTTAGAAGTATTCAGTTGATGGTTGAAAGTGGAGTAGTGAGAGGGAAATGTGAAGGTGTTAGTTATTAGATAAGAATAGTTAATAAAAAAAAGAGCCTGTCGGCACGGTGGTGGACAGGCGTATTTCACTTCTTACGAGCTTGGTAAGTTGGTTTGGAAATGCGACTCCCTTCGCCGGTATTAGCCGTAGCAGGTTCTAAGGGTCAGGTGCGGTGGTGCACATTCTCAGCCTCGTCGGCTCCCCTGTCTGAGGATGAGAGTACCGATCTGTGGGGAGGATGCAAGAGGAAGATTTTTAGTGTGGGTGGCGAGAGTGGAGGTGCGGGCTATGAGGGAGAGGTTGGTGGGCAATCGTGGTTTCTAGAGGAGTATCAATTCCTTATGTTAGGAGGATTAGCGACGGTCCTGCACCAAAAGTTGTCTATTTTGTAGACTAGTGTGGAGTGGTGGGATTAGTGTATGATTTGAAAATCTCATTTCGTAGACCCTAACACAGAACTGACCATTATGAGTAAGCGCATACCCACGACACTACTGACTATGTTACTGAGCCTTCACGTACCTTTGGGTGCGGAGGATGCGGCAGAAGTGAAGGGGGAGAGTGGTTTGGTGTTGGAGGTGGCGACAGCTGGTGGGAAGGATTTGAGGTTAAGCAAGCGTGCGGCATTAGCAGTGGGTAAGGGCGAGAGTCCTTCGGCGCTGCTGGCGGCGGGGAAGTACTCGGCGACTTGGCATGGAATGTTAAATTTGGAGAAGCGTTCGCGGGTGTATTTTTCGTTCGAGGGTACTGGGGCAGCGGAGTTATTTATTGATGGTGAGTCGGTGCTCAAGGAGGCAGGTGAGATGGGAGAGGGGGAGACTGAGAGGTTAAGGCTTAACTCTGGGCAGGTTCCGATCAAGGTGGTGTATACGAGTCCAGAGGATGGTGCTGGTGGATTTCGTTTGATGTGGCGCGGTAGAGAATTTTCGAAGGAGCCGGTGCCGGCGTCTGTGTTAGTGCATGAGAAGTCTGAGCCTCTAGAGAAGGCGATGTTGGTGCGACGTGGGCGGGCTTTATTTGCTGAGCTCAAGTGTTCGCAGTGTCACGAGGGTGGCAAGGGGATGCCTGAGGCGGGTGAGATGGCGCCATCGTTGGCGGGTGTGGGAAGTCGCTTGGATGCAGGCTGGATGGAAGCATGGTTGAAGGATCCCAAGTCGATGCGTGCGCATGCACGCATGCCACAGGTGCTCAAGAACGAGGAAGATGCCCAGCACGTTGCTGCGTATCTGGAAGGTTTGAAAGAGGCTGAACCCGCGAAGTTGGCAGGTAACAAAGCTGCAGGTGGGAAGCTCTTCCACGATTTAGGCTGTATTGCGTGTCACCGCAGTGAAAGTGGTCAGGATATGGCGAGCTGGGCGACGGCTCCGATTGATTTATTTAATGCTGGGCACAAGTATGAGGAGGGGGCCTTAGTAGCATTTTTAAAGAACCCAGGGAAGCATCATGCTGCGACACGGATGCCAGATTTCGCCTTGGAGGATAAGGAGGCTGCGGATCTCGCTGCGTTTGTTCGCAGTTTATCAAGCAAGGAGAAGCCGAGCTTCAGCAATGGGGATGCGGCGAAGGGCAAGCAGATCGTCGTTGAGAGCCATTGTTCTCAGTGTCACGAGGGCGTGGAGGCATCGAGTGCGAGCTACCAACCGCTGGCAGCGATCGCGAAGAAAGGGTCGTCTGATAAGAGTTGTTTGAAGAAGGGGAGTGCTGTGGATTACGGTTTGAATGCTGCTGACAGTGAAGCTCTGAATGCTTTCTTAGAGGATGCACAAGGGGTGAAGTCGTTGGCTTATTTCAACAAGGCTGAGTATGCGCACCGCCAGTTTGAGAATCTAAATTGTGCTTCATGCCACCAGATGGACACGCAGGCTGCCGAACTGGGGGCGGTGCACCAGTTTTCAGCGAAGTACGCTGGTCATTCCGAAGAAGAGAATACAGAAGAGGCGGCACATGGTGCGATAGCACCTCCGGCGCTAACCTACATCGGTGAGAAGCTTACGATTGATTATATGGAGCGTCTATTTGGCGGCAAGTTAGAGTACCGCACGCGACCATGGGTGACGCAGCGGATGCCGGCTTTCCCATCGAGAGATGCTTTGTTAGCTGAGGGATTTGCTGCGGCATATGGATTGGGTAAAGAAGAGGACCGTGGAAATGCGGAGGTCGAGCAAGGTAAGACATTGTTTGGCATGGTGGGAGGGTTTGGCTGTGCGGCGTGTCATGGAGCAGGCGAGGCCAAGCCGATTGCTGTTTTTGAAGCGCCTGGAGTGAACTTGCAATTTGCGGGCGATCGATTGCGCATGGATTTTTACCACCGCTGGATGCGTGACCCGCAGCGCATCGATCCACAGACGATTATGCCGAAATATTTTGTAGACGAGAATGCCACGACATTGACTGAGCCACTCGAGGGAGATGGTCAGAAGCAAATGGAGGCAATCTGGAACTGGATGCAGTCGCTCAACGAGAAGTAAGTCACTGTTAGGACGAAAAATTGATCAAAGCTACCAAGGTAAGACACTAATCATTATTATGAAATCATCATCACCACTATTATCTGCGGCGCTATTGGGCTCAGCCATTATCACGGCTCCCATAGTGATGGCTGCACAGCCAGTACTCATCACTGAGGAAGAACAAGTGATCGGCTGGAAAGCGTTATTTGACGGCAAAAGTTTTAAAGGCATCAGCAGCTGGAAGTCACGGAAACCGCTAGAAGCAGGTGGCTGGAGTATCGAGGATGGAGTTCTTAGTTTGGCTGCGAAAAGTGGTGGTGGGGACATTTACTTCCCGGCTTCGTTGGCAGAAAACTTCGAGCTTGAGTTAGAGTGGAAGTCTGAGGGCAATAGCGGTATTTTTCTGCGTGTGGATCCTGAGGCTAAAGGGGCGATTTGGGCCAATGCTTTGGAGATGCAGATCATGAATGACAGCGATCAAGATCTGACGAAGCATTCTGCTGGAGCGTTATTTGATCTGATTGGTCTGCGTAAGGGGCGCAAGGCATTGTCCAAGGATGGTTGGAACAAGGTGAAGATTGTGTGTCGCAATGGCGAGTTTACTCACTACCTTAATGGTAAAGAGCTCTACCGTTATACTGTGGGCAATGAGACCTGGTTCGACAGAATTTTGCCTAACAGCAAATTTAAAGATAACGAGAACTTTGGGATGTTTAAGAAGGGGGTGATTGGGCTTCAGGACCATGGTGACAAGGTGTCGTTTCGCAACATTAAGTTTCGTGAATTGACGGGGGCTGACGCACAGAACCGCGCGGAGAAGCTGCGCAGGGAAGTATTTGCGAAGCGTGGTCCTGTAATCTCAAATGTGTTGGCCGGTAATGACGATGCCTATGACGTGAACCGTGCGTATTTTGTGAATCTTTTAGACGACTCGACTCAGGTGGGGGCAGTCTTTAATGCTGACACATTCCAGCTTGCTGGGGCGTGGACGAATGGTGGTGGGTCAGGTTTCTTTGGCTTACCGTATGAGAATGGCCACGGATCGACCCCATCCTGGAATGAGAAGCAGGCACTTTTTGCCGCTAAGAACTTACCCGGTTGGGCGAATGCGGATGGGAAGTTTGATGACCCGCGGGCATCGGATGGAAAATTGCCAAACTTAGGTGGATTACCAAGCGATTGGGCTGAGTTCCACGGTTATTATATTCACGGCAAGCAGGTAGTCTTTTCCTACAAGGTCGGAGAGGCTGAAGTGTTAGATAGTCCATCTGGACTTCAGGTGGGTGATGACAAGGTGGTGGTACGCCAGCTTGAGCTGAAGGGGCTAAAGCAAGCGAAGTCTCTGTATTTGGCAGAAGGGACAGCTGAGGTGTCTGGTAACACAGCGACATTGGGAGCGACAAAGCTTTCGGTAAGTGGTGGTGCGAGTTTTGAGACAAAAGAAGGGGCGCTCTATTTAAACATTCCTGCGGATGCGGGAGAGAAATCATTGCTGATTGCAGCGTGGCAGGGGAAGGCTGGTGCTGATGCGGTGGCCAAAGCTGCCGGCGCTCTAAAGCCGTTAGACAGTTATACTCAAGGTGGTCCTGCTCGCTTCAAGACCGAGAAGCCTATTGTCACGAAAGGTGTGATGGGCAAAGGGAAAGGGTCGTACCTGACAGACAAGTTGACCTTACCACATGAGAATCCATTTGGCTTAACGATGCGTGTGGGCGCTTTTGATTTTTATCCTGACGGGAATAGCTTAGCGTTCACGACTTGGGATGGGGAGCTTTGGAAGGTGACTGGCACGAGTGGCACGCTTGATAAATTGGAATACCAATTGTTAGCGACTGGTTTACACGAGTCACTTGGTATCGCAGTGGTGGGTGATGATATTTACACGCTGGGTGCGGACCAGGTGACACTCCACAAGGATCTCAATGGTGACGGTGAGACTGACTTTTATCAGACCTTCAACAATTCATGGCCATTGAACAAAGGTTTCCACGCATTCACATTTGATCTTACCGTCGATAAGAATGGAGATTTTTGGTTTGCTCAGGGAGCGCCTGTGAATGCGGGTGGTCGTGGGTTTGAGCGGATTTCGCCGGCCAACGGATCGATCTTCAAGTTGAGCAAGGATGGAAAAGAGCTAGAGCAATTTGCATCAGGTTTCCGAGCTCCTAATGGGATTGGGATTGGGCCGAATGGCGAGGTGACAGCTGGGGACAATGAGGGCTCGTTTATGCCTCGTTGTCCGATCCACTGGGTTACGAAAGATTACTTTGGTGGTGTGGTTGATACCTACGCGCAGAAGGACAAGTTAAACACGGCCACTTGGGGGGCTGAAGAGCAAAAGCATGATCCCAATGATATGCCTAAGCCACTGGCGTGGTTGCCGCGTGATGTGGACAATTCAGGCGGCAATCAGGTTTGGGTGCCAAACGACAAGTGGGGGTTCCCTAAGGGGACGATGCTGCATAATTCATACGGCACAAGTTCACTTTACTCGGTTTTCCATGAGGAAGTGGACGGGCAAATTCAAGGTGGTGTGGCGAAGATTCCGACACGCCTGACCTCCTCAGCAATGCGTTCACGATTCAACCCGGCAGACGGCCAGCTCTTTATCGGTGGCCTACGCGGTTGGCAGACGAATGCTGCTGAGCTTGGTGGCATTGACCGGATTCGCTATACTGGCACGCCATTGTTGACGGTGAATAAGGTTGAAGCCAAGGAAGGTGGATTGTTAGTGCATTTTAACTTCGAACTCGATGATGAGCTAGCGGAGGACCCTGAGTCATATGCGATTCAGGCTGCGAATATCAAGTGGAGTCGCGATTACGGCACTAAGGAATACCTCATTGATAATCCTGAGAAGGAAGGCTGGAGCAAGATGGAGGTGGATGAGGCCAAGCTACAAAGTGATGGTAAGTCTGTTTTCCTCAGCATTGAAGACATTCAGCCAGTGCACGAGCTGAAGTTAGAGATTGATGTTGAGACGAAGGATCTAGATGAAGCAATCTTCCCAGTCTGGATGACGATCCACAAGTTGGGTAAATAGTTTCGGACACTCCACTAGAGTGATTTGATTAAGCGCGGGGCAGCAATGCTCCGCGCTTTTTTTATGGGGAGCATGGTCTGCTTCGTTTTTAGGAATCGGATGGGCACAAAAAAACTCCACAGGACGGGTGTCTCGTGGAGTGATAGTTTTGGGGATAGAGGCTTATACCATCTCTCGACCCGGAATAGAAGAATGGTGTGTGGTTGAGTCTTGTGAAGTTTGCGCTTCGCGATTTTAGAGTAAATCGGATTATCTTGCCGAATGTCACCGTTGTCATTCAGTTGTCCCGCGCGTGCGGGAGGCCTTCACTCCGCCTTGATATTCTGCAAGCCCATTCCGGCCATTCGTCCCTTTCGTATCGCTCAATGGTATTAGAGGTCGTCGAGGTCGAGATCGAAGTCTTCGTCTTCCACTTCGACGGGCTCACCTTCTTCGACACTGACGACGAGGTTGTGGTCTTCGGCTTCTGCGGTGAAGTAGAGTGGTAGTTGGACCGCGTTCCCTTCGTTCATGAAGATAGAGGATTCCTCTACTTTGATATCCTTGAGGAAGTCCTCTTTATGATCTGGGTTTGCGAATGTGACGATGATCGTTCCTTGCTTCATTAGTGCTAGGGTATAGCGGTGCTCGGCTGGCTGTAAACTGTAATTCTATCGCGCTGTGCTAACAGTTGGGTTGGAGATTGGAGCTTGTGATAGAGGGTGGGTTTTGCTTAGTGGGTGGCGGAGTTATGGAAGGGTTTAAGGTAGATGGTTTTGCAGTTTTTACGAAGGTGCTAGAAGCGCATGAAATCGAGAGATTACGCAGGGAGTGCGATGGGCTTGCTGAGCGTGAGGGAAAGGTGTGTGTGCGTCGAGTGGCCGAAAAATCGGAGTTAGTGATGGGGCTGGCGCACGCGGAGAAGATGAGGCAATTTTTGCCAGCTGATTATTTATTAGTACGAAGCATTTTGTTTGATAAGACCGCAGATTCTAACTGGCCGGTATTATGGCATCAAGATTTGACCATCATGGTGCGCGAGCGAGTTGCGCTCGCCGGGTACGGGCCGTGGTCGCAGAAGGCTGGGGCTGAGCATGTGCAACCGCCAGTGGAAGTATTACAGCAGATGCTGACGCTGAGGGTTCACTTGGACCCGACGCCTGCTGAGAATGGGGCTTTGCGCGTGATCCAGGGGTCGCACCGGCTCGGTAAGCTTGATCCGGGTGAGGTGGCTGGGCATGTGGGACGGGGGGATGAAGTTGTCTGTGCCTGTGATGCTGGTGATGTTTTGATGATGTCGCCCTTATTGTTACATGCGTCGGCGAGGTCGTCTGAGGTAGGGCGCAGGAGGGTATTGCATTTTGAGTACGCCCATCGCGACGCATTAGATGAGGCGTTGGAGTGGGCTTAGCTGACAGCACACTGGTTAGGCTAGTGCGTAGCTGAGGTGTCTTCCAGTGGGGGTGTGTTCGATATGGATACAATGGCTAGCTGGTGGGATCATTTCGGGGAAGCGGTCTGGCCATTCGATAACGAGGATGGCATCGCGATCGAGGTAATCTTCCCAGCCTATTGCGAGGAGTTCTTCTGGAGAGTCCATGCGGTACCAATCGAAGTGGATGAGCTCAGGCGAGCAATCGGTGTATTCATTGACGAGGGAGAATGTGGGGCTGGTGACGGCGTCGGTACGGCCGAGTGCCTCAGCAATTCCTTGGGTGAGGTGTGTTTTACCGGCTCCGAGGTCGCCGATGAGGGCGAGGATGTCACCGCTGGAGAGTTGATTGGAAAGCTTGGCTCCGAAGGCTTTCATGGCCTCAGCTGAGTCGATTTCTATAGGGAAAAGCGATTGCATGGAGAAGTTTTTGAATTTTATTGAGATAAGTTCAAAAAAAATCTTGCGGATATGGTCGAATTGTGGTCAATTCCGCGCCCAGTCCAGCACGCCCTTGTGTTGGAGCATCTATTTTAACCATTAACGATTGTCAGACCATGGCATACGCAGTTTTCAAAACAGGCGGTAAGCAGTACCGCGTACAAGCAGGTGATCAAATCGACGTTGAGAAGCTCGACGCAGCAGTTGATTCCGAAATCTCATTTGACGAAGTTCTCCTCGTCAACGACGGTAGCAACACAACAGTTGGCGCGCCTGTAGTTGAAGGTGCAACAGTTAAAGCTAAGGTTGTTGACCAGTTCCGCGGTAAGAAGGGTATTGCTTTCAAGTTTAAGCGTCGCCAAGGTTACCACAAGACAAAGGGTTACCGCCGTCACCTCACTAAGCTCGAGATCGTAAGCGTTGCTTAATCTCATAACCATTAACACAATCACTCACCATGGCTCATAAGAAAGGACAAGGTTCCGTTAAGAACGGCCGCGATTCACGCAGCAAGCGTCTTGGCGTTAAGAAGTTCGGTGGCGAAGTTGTTACAGCAGGTAACATCATCATTCGTCAACGTGGCACTAAGTGGACACCAGGTAAGAACGTTTACATTGGTAAAGACCACACAGTTCACGCATACATCGATGGCACAGTTTACTTTGACCAGTCAGGTCGTCGCGTAAACGTTGCTCCATTGAGTGCGTAAGTCAGAGACTCTGATTCATTTTCCATCGGTCTTAGGTAATCACACCTAAGGCCGATTTTTTTGTTTAGCGGGCTGGTATTTGTGTGTGTGTGGGGATTTTGCTGTGTTGCATGAGCGGGGAAGTCGGGAGGTTGATGGTTCTTAAGAGTAGAGGATTATCAAGTGGGGTTCATGAGATCTTTTAAAAATCTATGGGCTTAGGTGGTTTATTGGGGGAATTTTAAAATTATTTGTGGTGTGTGGGGGGAAAAAGTTGAGAAAGGGCGATCATTTGTGGGGGTGTGCTTGTCAGATAGTCACTGACCGCTTTGTTGGTGCGACGCGCTGATGGAGTGGGAGGGAAACTCCCCGAGCTGAGTAAGGGACTCAGCGTGAGGGATGTGTACAACACAACCATACAAACACAACAATGATAAGAACGATAACGACGGTGGCAGCCAGTGTGGCTTTAGCTGCTTCGGCGCAGGCTGCGACCTTTATATTTGATAACAATGATCTGGCTAACAACACGATTACGCTAAGTGACGGGCTCTATACCAATAGCATGATTGTAGATGGGGTCACTTTGGTAATGACAGTGAGAGCGGAGTCGAACTTCACAGGAGCGTCGGTCCCATCAGGCGGCGCGGCTCCGGATGCTTTCGTAGGATCTGTAGGCAATGGTATTGGTGCAGCAGGAAGTGGTACTGGGAAAGATGCTCAGACCTTGACGACTCAGAGTGCAGGTTCTAATGGGGCGCCGGCATTAGAGCAGGGTGTAGAGTCCCTCTTTATTAGTTTTGATTTAGATGTCGATCTTGTCGAATGGTATGTTGGCAATGCTGGTGCTGGCGA
Source organism: Rubritalea tangerina (assembly GCF_042683245.1). Taxonomy (NCBI): domain Bacteria; kingdom Pseudomonadati; phylum Verrucomicrobiota; class Verrucomicrobiia; order Verrucomicrobiales; family Rubritaleaceae; genus Rubritalea; species Rubritalea tangerina. Next base: position 27,567 of record NZ_JBHUJB010000040.1, on the reverse strand, counting down.
GTTGTCGACGATGCGCTTTGGTGTGGCAACGGACAGCCATACTGGTGGGGGTGCGGGAACTTTCACGAACATCACTGAGCTTATGGCTGGTGAGGAACTAGAATTTACCGCTGGGTTAGGCAATACCATTTCGTTGGGGAGTGCGCTGGGCATGATTCAAGTGGAAGCGGTGGCAGTTCCTGAGCCTGGGGCGACGGCATTGCTTGGTCTTGGAGGGCTTGCATTGATCTTACGTCGTCGCAAGTAATACGATCTCTCGACTCGGAGTGATCGGAGATTGAGATGTCTTTTATGCGCGCTCTCAGTGCTTGGGTGGCGCGCATTTTTTGTGAAGGTGTGTGTAGGGCAGGATTATGCTTGCTATTTCTGAGGGGCGGGCGCATAGCTCGCGACCTCGCAGGTGGAATAAGCACCTTGGCCGCCATTGATTTATGTTGAATAGGTATCGATCAGACGCGGCTTGAGCAGGACAAACCGTATTGATTATGACCGATTTAAAATTCACGGACTTGGGATTATCCAAGCCCCTTCTTGATGCCGTAAACGAGCTAGGCTTTGAAGCTCCCTCACAGATTCAGGCATTAGCGATTCCGAAGATTCTTTCAGGAAAGGACATTGTTGGGCTTTCTGAGACTGGCTCTGGTAAGACAGCGGCGTTCACTTTGCCGGCGCTGGAGTTGATTGACCAAGAATTGTTTCGCCCGCAGGTATTGATATTGTCACCGACCCGGGAATTGTGTGTGCAGGTATGTGAAGAGGTGCGCAAGTTGGGCACTAAGCTTCCGAGCATGCGTGCGACTCCAGTGTATGGTGGTGCACCTATCGACAGGCAGATCAAGGGCTTGCGTGGGGCGCAGATGGTGGTGGGGACACCGGGGAGATTGATGGACCACCTGCGTCGTGGGACATTGCGCACTGACGATTTAAAGTTGGTCATTTTAGATGAAGCGGACCGCATGTTGGACATGGGATTCCGCGATGACATGGAAGAGATTCTGAGTCAGATTGAGGGGCACCGTCAGACCTTATTTTTCTCGGCGACGATGAATAAGAATGTCGAGAGGTTGATCTCTAAGTTTGGTGATGCTCCAGAGAAAGTGGAGGTGGCGAAGAAGACATTGACCGTGGATCGTATCGACCAGTCGTATTACGAGGTTCGCAATCGTTCTAAGGTGGAGGTGCTTTCGCGTTTATTGGATATGAATGCCTTCCGTCTGGCAGTGGTCTTTTGTAATACAAAGCGTGCTGTGGATGAGGCGACTGAGGCGTTATTGGCGCGTGGTTTTACGGCTGATAGATTGCATGGTGACATCACCCAGCAGATGCGTGAGCGTGTGATCAACCGCTTCCGCGAGGGCAAGGTGGAGTTGTTGATTGCTACCGATGTGGCGGCTCGTGGTCTGGATATTGATGAAGTGGATTTGGTGGTGAACTATGATTTGCCACAGGATCCAGAAGATTATGTGCACCGGATTGGGCGTACGGGTCGAGCTGGCCGCACAGGTAAGGCTGTGTCCTTTGTTTTCGGGCGTGACGTTTATCGTCTGCAGAATGTGGAGCGCTATACGCGTCACAAGATTCGCAGAGAGAAGGTGCCATCTCAGGAAGAGGTGGAAGGGAAGCGTGCCGATGTGCTTTTTGAGAGTGTGAAGCTCAAGCTCGAGGAGCAGAAGAAGGGAGCACCATTCCTCAACCTTGTAGATCGCTTGTTAGAGCAAGGGTTCGCTGCGACTGATATTGCTGGCACCTTGTTTGGGATGATGCGAGAAGCTGTGGGACGTGAGGGTGAGGAGATTCAAGAGGACCGTCCTGGCAATGACCGTGGGCGCGAGCGCAGGGATCGAGGTGAGAGACGTGACCGCGGTGAGCGTCGGGAACGTGGTGGACGCCGTGAGCGCGGCGGGGACTTTGACCGTGAGGCACGTCGCAATGAGGTGGCTGATGGGATGAAGCAGGTCTTTATTGGTATTGGTGGTATTCTCGGTGTGAAGCCTGGGGAGATTGCCGGCATGATTTACAGCTCTTGTGATGTGAAGAGTGGTTCACTGGGACGCATTCGCATTTTCCCGAAGCATACTCTTGTGCAAGTGCCAGAGGGGAGTGAGAACAAGGTGATTAATGGGCTCAAGGGGCAGAAGTTGCGAGGGAAGCCGTTCCCTTGTCGCCTAGACAGAGACCTTTAGGCTCCTGCACGTCACATGGGCCAGTAGCCCCTATGAATGGGCGCGGCTTATGCAGTGCGCTCATTGGTTGATTTAACAAGAAAGCGCGCTTCGGATGAGGCGCGCTTTTGGTATTTAATTACTGGCTAATTTTTTCGAGGGTGGGGAGGATGGCCTCGGCCCAGATTTCGTAGCCTTTGGGGCGGAGGTGAATTTTATCTCCGCTGTAGGCCTCGGCTTTGAGGCTACCATCTGGGTTGGTGAATGCGGGAGCAAGGTCGAGGTAGGTGACGCGTTCTTTATCTCCGAGTGGGGCGATATTTTGTTGGATTTTGGCGATTGTTTTACGACGTGCTTCCTCGGGGTTTTGTCCGGAAGGGAAGGGGCCGAGGAGGAGGATTTCGGTCTCAGGAAGTTTGGCGGTCAGTTCTTCGACGAGGGCTTCGATTCCTCCGGTGATTTGATCGGCGCTATGTCGGGCGGTGAGGAGGTTATTGACACCGATCATGAGGACGACGGCTTTTGGGTTAAGGCCATCGAAGTTTCCATTTTGTAGTCTATACAATAGGTGTTCGGTGCGGTCGCCAGAGATGCCAAAGGAAGCCGTTTTCCATTTATCTGCGAAGTAGCGATCGATGGGGCGCTTGCCGCCTTTTTCGGCGAGTCGTTTTTGTGATCCGGTCCACGATTGGCTGATAGAGTCGCCGAAGAAGATCAATTCGAGGTCTTGGTTTGCTTGGGTGAGTTGGTTTATTTTAGTGAGTTGGTCCCACCATGTGCCGCCGCCCCAGCCAGCAGGTCCGCCGCGGAACTCGGCTGAGGGGGATGGCAATGCGGCGGGGTTGGTAAAGCTGTAGTTACAGCGCAGTGCGAAATCGACGATTGGTTTTGGGTTTGGCAGGGCGTGTGGGTGGTGGCCTTTACCTTCTTTGAGGATGAGCTCTGCGTAGCCGTCGAGTTTTTGGGCTGCGCGTTGTGCGTTCTCCATTCCTGGGACCACGTCATCGGCGGTGCCGACGAGATAGAGGAGGGGGATGCCAGCTTGTTTGAGTTTTTCGACGGTATCGATGGGGTTTGCTTTGAACGCTTTGGCCTCGTCGTCAGATTTGAAGCCATAGGCATTTTTGCATTGTTCCCACGTTTTTGCGTGGCCTTTGCCTGAGCCGAAACCAGCGGGCCAGCTTTTGATATCCATGACGCAATTATCGCCATAGAGGCCGGCTACTTTTTTGGGATTGGCGAGTGCCCAATTATGGATGGGGAGGCCACCGCGGCTCATGCCTTCGAGGAAGGGTGTTTTTGAGAGGCCGATCGACTGCATGGCGTAGTAGAATTTGTCCCAGCGCTCGATGGCTTTAGGTGCGCCGAAGAGGTTGGCGACATCGCAGTAGACGACATGCCAGCCGAGTTCTAACATCGTAACATCGAATTGGGGTTGGTGGCCCCAGAAGCGGGCTCTCCAGACCCAAGGTTTTCCTTTGGCGGCGACTTTGGGGCTGACGACTTTACAGGAGGTTCCTTGGAACTTGAAGTTCTGCATGGCGTAGCCGTGGAAGTTTCCGAGTTTGGCATTCTCCATTGATTCGGTGGTGAATGTTTCGTCGCGCTCGGTGGTGAGGTAGGTGTGGAGTGAGCGGGCCATGACTTCGGCGCCGAAGGCATTGGGGTGGACACCGTCGGGGATCCAGTCGAGGTGGTTGATGAGTTTGGGGTGGAAATCGAAGAGTTCGACATCGGCCTCGAGAGCGGTCTGGCGGATGAGTGGGGCGACTTCTTTTCGCACGACCTTTTCGGTGATGCCCCAGCGATCTTTGGCGACCGGGACTGGCTGGCAGAGGATGATGCGAGGTTTGGTTGGGAGGTCACGGTAGGATTTGATCAAGGACTTGGTGTCGTCTGAGAACTCGGCCTTAAATTTCCAGTTGTGAGGTTTTGAGTCATTGGTGCCCAGTTTGATGATGACGATATTGGGCTCGAAGCTGAGGGAGTTTTGGTAGGCTTTTTCCTTGGTGTAGGGACGGTCACCTTTGTTGAGCATGGTGCGGGCGCTGACGCCGAAATTGCGGACTTCGTAGTCGTCGCCGAGGAGGTAGCCGAGCTGGGCGGGGTAGTTGAGTTTTTCGCGGGCGGCGACGCCGGCTCCAAAGGTGATCGAGTCGCCAACGCAGGCAATTTTAGTTTGAGCGGCGAGGCTCAGAGTTAGAGCTGCGCTCGTGATGAGTATGGATTTCATAGTATCGGATCGAATGTTGAGAAAGGGTACTTGAGGTGTTGAGTATGCCTTTCAGGGATACATGTCATGCTGGGGAGGAACGTGCAGATATGATTGCTAGATTGAGCTGTAAGCGCACTAGCCCCAGTGGAGTTTTTGTCTGAGAGTTGAGAAGTAGGATCTATCTTTGAGGCGTAAGAGGTGGAGTTGGTGGTCGGCCTTTTTGACTTCGATGCGTGCGTCGGCTGGGAGTTCTATGACCTCACGGCCATCAATGGAATAGAATGAGGGGCATTCGGTGGGGTCGGCACTGACGAGTTCGACAACGGATGATTCATCTAAGACCAACGAGCGATTGGTGAGTGAGTGGGGGCAGATGGGGGTGACGACAAAGGCTTTTGCGATTGGGGAGAGTAAGGGGCCACCAGCAGCGAGGGAGTAGGCAGTGGAGCCAGTGGGGGTGGCCACGATGAGGCCGTCTGCGTGGTAGTGGTTGAGCAGGGCGCCATCGATGTAGGCGTCGATGGAGATGAGGCGTCCGGTTTGCCCCCTTGTGAGGGTGATTTCGTTCACAGCAAAGTCACTTTCGGTATTACCATTGGCGTAGGAAATGGTGGTTTGAAGTAAGATTCTGGGGACGACTTTGAAAGATTGTTCGACGAGTGCTTCAGCGAAGAGGTGAAGTTCGTCATCTGTGCAGGAGGTGAGAAAGCCAAGCGTGCCGATATTGATACCAGCCATGGGGGTGTCGGTGGGGCCGATCCGGTGTGCGGCATTGAGCATGGTGCCGTCGCCGCCGAGGACGGCGAGAACATCGCAGCGTTTGGCGAGGTCGGTGGCGGAGTAGGGGGAGGAGGATTGGATAATGTTGGCAGAATCATTTTCTAACTCTACTTCGATTTGGTATTTCGCCAATAGGGTGGTGAGGGCGTGGATGGTATTGGCTGCGCCTGCTTTGTGAGGATTGGCGATGATGCCGACTTTCATGTTGGTGAGTGTGAAGTTAGATAGCCCAGCTGTGAAGCTCTATATTGAGTCAGATGGGGGAAAGTGGATGTGGGTGGTGAGGGACAAAAAAAGCGTGCCCGAGTGAGTGGGCACGCTGGAGATATGCGGTTTGGGTTCTCGGGCTTACTTGCTGGAGAACTTCTCGTAATTTTCTGCGACGACGTCCCAGTTCACGACATTGAAGAATGCAGCGATGTAGTCTGGGCGGCGGTTTTGGTAGTTGAGGTAGTATGCGTGTTCCCAGACGTCGAGGCCGAGGATTGGTGGGCAACCACAGCAATCAGCGAACTCACCCATGATTGGGTTGTCTTGGTTAGGTGTGGAGCAGACAGCGAGGGTGCCGTCTTCTTTTACGCAGAGCCATGCCCAGCCTGAACCGAAGCGTGTAGCACCAGCGGCAGCGAATGCTTTTTTGAACTCTTCGAAGGAGCCGAATGCGGTATCGATTGCTTCAGCGAGTTTGCCGGAAGGAGCGGAAGCGCCACCAGGAGTGATGACATTCCAGAAGAGGGAGTGGTTGAGGTGACCGCCACCGTTGTTACGGACAGCTGCTTGCTTTTCAGCAGGCACCTTGCTGAGGTCGCCAACGAGTGCGCAGATTGGGAGCTCAGCGAGTTCGCCAGTACCTTCGAGGGCTGCGTTGAGGTTGGTGACGTAGGCGTTGTGGTGTTTGGAGTGGTGGATCTCCATGGTGCGAGCATCGATGTGTGGTTCGAGAGCATCGTATGCGTAGCCGAGTTCTGGAAGTTCGTGTGCCATAATGATATTTTCTAATATGTTTTGCGCTGACTGCTGAGTGTGTTAGTCACATGTGGCAGTAAAGCTGATGCTGGTAGTATGGTGCGGCTTTCAATTTTCGCAAGTATCAAGATATGAAGATGACACCGGAAATGTGTGCAATGTTAGGAGCTGATGTATCGCCTGAAATGTGGGCGATTGTTGGTGTGGTAGCGGTGGTGGTAGCCGTTGTTGTTGGTTTATTAGCCAGCTCGGGAAAGAAAGCGGCAGTTTCAGCCATAGAAGGGAAGCTAGAGGGCTTATTAGCGGCTGAGAAGACGCGTGCTGATGAGCTTGATAGACGCCTGAAGGATGTGGAGAAAGACAACACTGCTTTGAAGGTCAAGGAAGCTGATTTGATGAGCACCGAGGCTGGCTTACGGGCGAAGCTCGAGGCTGAGCAAAAACTCCTCAAGCAGAAGGAAGAATTGTTAGCAAAAGCGGAACAAAAGTTCACGGACACCTTCAAGGCACTCTCACAAGATGCGTTGAAAGCGAGTCAGGAGCAATTTTTACAGTTAGCCAAGACCTCATTTAAGGCGCAGCAAGACAGCGCGAAGGTGGACATGGACAAGCGAGTGGAGGCGGTCGAGCGGATGGTGAAGCCGATCAATGCGTCACTGGAGAAGGCGCAAACGCAAGCTCAGGAATTAGAGAAGGCGCGGGAGGGAGCCTACACATCATTGCGCGAGCAAGTGCGTCACATGCAAGAGACGCATCTTGGGTTACAGAAGGAGACGTCACAGTTGGTAAAGGCATTACGTCAGCCGACTGGACGGGGCCAATGGGGGGAGATGCAGTTACGCCGAGTGGTGGAGATGAGTGGGATGCAAGAGCATTGTGACTTTGAAACTCAGACGACTACGACGACTGATGAGGGCAAAAAGTTGCGTCCAGATTTGATTGTGAAATTACCTGGCGGGCAGCATATCATTGTGGATTCGAAGGCGCCGATGGATGCGTATTTGGATGCGGTGGAGGCGGATGATGAAGCTGTTAAAGAGGTGGCGCTTGCACGTCATGCTGCGCAGGTGCGCACGCACATCCAGCAGCTTAGCAGCAAGAAGTATCAGGACCAGTTTGAAACGAGTCCGGAGTTTGTGGTTTTATTTTTACCGAGCGAGGCCTTTTTCTCAGCGGCATTGGCACAGGATAGCAGCTTGATTGAGAAGGGGGTGGACCAGGGAGTGATATTGGCGACACCGACGACCTTGATCGCATTGTTACGTGCTGTGGCGTATGGTTGGCGCCAGGAGGCGTTGGCTCAGAATGCGCAGGAGATTTCTGGGGTTGGCCAAGAGCTTTATGAGCGCTTGAGCAAGTTCACTGAGCATGTGGACAAGTTAGGTAAGTCCTTAGGGACGACTGTAAATCATTTCAACAATGCTGTTGGGTCCTTGGATTCACGGGTGTTGGTGAGTGCCCGCAAGTTTGAGGAGCTGGGGACAGCACCTGAGCAGACACGGCTTACAGATGCTGGACCTTGTGAGAAAATGGTGCGTGAGACCAAGGTCGTGACTCCGAGTTTGACGGTACAGGAGGCGGAAATGCAGGAGGCGGCTGAGGCGATGGATGCTTTAGAGCCGGCAGCTGGCTTTGGTGACTTTGCCTCTGTAGTTTCAGGTGACACTGAATTTGAAGGCTTCACCGCAGAGGGTGAAGGCGACGGCATTTAAGCAAGCACCAGGCTAGGTGGATTTGTAGCACTTCTCTCTATCGCATCTGATAGAGAGTGTGCTATAGCTTAGGTATGCCATCATTTTCCGTTTCTGAGTCGATAACGATCAAGGAAAAGCGTGAGGACGTGTATGCGTTCTTGCGCGACTTAAAGAACTGGCCGGAGTGGTCGCCGTGGATTATTTGTGATCCAGAATGTCGGGTGGATTTTGGGAACCACCGATACACGTGGGAAGGAGCATTTGTTGGGGTGGGTGAGATGGAGATTGCTAAGGAGACGCCTCACGAATCCATCGCCTTTGCATTAGTTTTTCAGAAGCCCTGGCGTTCGCGAGCGCAGGTGGAGATGCGGTTGAGCGAGCTTGATGGGGGGACTGAGGTGCGGTGGACCATGGCGAGCAAGTTGCCATTTTTCCTTTTTTGGCTGAAGCCGACGATGGTTCAGTTAGTGCGCATGGATTACCAGCGAGGTTTGAAGATGCTGAAGGAATTGTTGGAGACTGGAGTGATTCACTCGACATTGGATTTTGTCGGGGAGCAGGAGATTGCTGGCTGTCCGTACATAGGGATTGAGCGTCATTGTGCGATTGATGCGATGGAGACTGCGATGGAGGAGGATTTCGGGAAGTTAATGGAGTGGGCGGCAAAGGAAGAGAACAAGGGTCTGTTAGCAGAGGCTTCGCGCAAGCCGTTTACGATATACCGAAAGTGGGACTTGAAACAGGGCTTGGTGCACTACCGAGTGTGTCACCCGCTGAAGGAGAGCCTTTCTGAGGTGCCGTATGGTTTTGAGAGTGGTGAGCGTGCGGCGTGTCGCGCGTATGTGGTGGGGCACACGGGGGCATACCGCCATCTTGGTAATGCTTGGTCAGCGGCGATGTTGCGAGCACGGGCTCGACTGTTCAAGCAGAGCAAGGAAGTGATGCCCTTTGAGAAGTATGTATCGATGCCAGGAGAGGTTGGGGAGGCATCGACAGTGACACTGATTTGTTTGCCCTTGAAATAGGGATGAGCACGGTGGGGGATGGCGGTGTGGGTACTTGCATCTTTTGGGAGGTGAGCTAGCGTGCGCGTCATGCAAGCAGACGCCGTTTCTCAGTTGATCGCCCACCGCCGTAGTATCAAGCCCGCATTGATGGATGCGACGCAGCCGATTTCTCAGGAGCTCTGGCAGCAACTTTTTGAGGCGGCGAATTGGGCACCGAACCATGGATTGACTGAGCCATGGCGGTTCTTCGTCTACTCAGGTGAGAGCAGGGGTAAGATAGCGGAAGCTCTGCAAGCGTCGTACAAGGCGGAGACTGCGGAAGGGGAATTTCGCCCCGAAAAGTATGAGAAGATGGGCAAGAACCCGTGGCTGGCGCATTCCGTTGTGGCATTGGTCATGAAGCGTGACCCGAAGAGGAAAGTTCCCGAGGTTGAAGAAATTGAAGCGGTTGCGTGTGCGGTGCAGAATTTACATTTGTTAGCATCAGCTGTTGGCTTGGGAGTTTTCTGGTCGTCGCCAGCAGTGACGTACGGGCCGAGTTTTGCTGAGGCCTTGGAGATTGGAAGTGAAGACAAGTGCCTTGGCTTACTCTATGTGGGGTGGCCGAAAGAGGGAAGCGAGTGGCCGGTGAGTAAGCGTACGGATGCGATGGCAAAAGTGGCATTTAAATAGCTAGCGCGAAGGAGCGCTTGGCAGTGCAAAGGTGGCGACTCAAGTAAGGGGGGAGAAGTGCCAAGGGACTGCGGCAATCGCAGACAAGCTACCTTTGCTTCGATTAAGACCTGGAGGATTCACCAGCTGAAACTCCACAGCCCTTGACGGGGGAGGATGTAGGCTTGGGGGGGGAGAATTGCAAGAACGATTTTATGGGGATGCTTTTTGCCTTTTCCAAAAGTGGAGGGAGCGCTTTAGTGGTCGTGTGGCAGCTAAGGAAATATTTGTAGAGGTACGCGACCTGCACAAGAGCTTCGGTACACAGAAGGTACTGAAGGGGGTGACGGCGAAGGTGTACAAGGGAGAGACCTTAGTATTACTTGGGGGCTCTGGTGGTGGGAAGTCTGTTTTGATGAAGCATTTCATTGGTTTGATGGCACCGGATTCGGGTGAAGTTATCGTGGAGGGTGAAAATATTTCGGGGATGAGTGAGCGAGAATTGGGCAAGATCCGTCGTAAGATGGGTATGATGTTTCAGAATAGCGCGCTTTTTGACTCGATGACTGTCGGGCAAAATATCGCATTTCCCTTGCGGATGGGGGGCGAGAAGGATGAGCAGAGGATTGAGAGGCTAGTGGATGAATCGTTGGAGATTGTGCGATTGCCGGGTCAGATGGGGAAGATGCCTTCGGATCTTTCTGGGGGGATGCGCAAGCGAGTGGCGTTGGCGCGGGCAATTGTGGATCGTCCTGCTTGTGTGTTATTTGACGAGCCGCACGCTGGCTTGGATCCGATCACGGCTGATTCGATTGATCACTTGGTGAAGGATTTGCAGGCGAATCATGAGATGACGAATGTGATTGTGACCCACGAGATGCGCAGTGTGTTCCGGATTGCTGACCGAGTGATGTTTCTTAAGGAAGGGCAATTGTACTGGGAAGGCACTCCGGAGGAATTGAAGGCAGCGACGGACCCGGAGCTGAAAAACTTCATTGAGGGGCGCTCCGGGGAGGATTGGGACGCATGATGCGCCGGGCCGCTTTGGGTGTTGTTTTGTGGGGGACGTGTTCCTGGGGGCACGGGGCCGCTGACTATGAGCTCAAGCCTGCGGAGTACTCGAAGGCTGGAGATAAGAATGGGGTGACTGCTCTTGCGAAGAGCTTGCCTGATTTACTGAAGCGGCGTGGTGCTAAGGAGAGCTTGAAGTGGGTGTTAGGAAAGCTCGATGTACCTGTCGATTCACAGATGTTAGTGTTTTCAAAGACGAGCGAGCAAAACCCGTTGATTCACCCGCGCAACCCGAGAGCCATTTATTTCTCAGAGGATTATTACATCGGATATGTACCTGGTGGGGTGATTGAGTTGATAGCGGTAGATGATCCATCTGGTCCGATGTTTTATACTTTTGATCCAAGGCAGGGGGATGGGAGCCCGGGGTTTGTGCGTGATAGGTCATGCCTGCGTTGTCATGCATCGGCTCGCACGCAGGATGTTCCTGGTATGTTAGTGCGCTCGGTGCATGCGGATCAAGACGGTCAATTAGCTTTACAGTGGGGGAGTTATTTGACCTTGCCGAGTAGTCCACTAAAGGAACGTTGGGGTGGATGGTATGTGACGGGAACGCATGGGGACGCGCAGCACATGGGCAACAAGGTTACTAAAAAGTTAGAAGATGGAACTTACCAATACCAATTTGAGCACGGGCAAAATGTGGAGTCGTTAGATGCGTATGTGGACCTGAACCGGCACCTGACCGATACGAGTGATATTGTAGCTCTGATGGTGATGGAGCATCAGATTGCGGTACATAATACTTTCTATTCGGCTATGTTTGGTTACCAGCGAGCGGCATTTTTGCAGCGGGCCTTACATCCTGATGAATATCCGGAGGATAATGCTCAGCTAAAGCGATTGGAGAAGTCTTATAGTGATGCGGTGCTCAGGGCCATTTTGATGGTAGACCATGTTGCGCTACCAGTGGATGGGGTGGATGGAAGTGCCGCGTTTCAGGAGGCATTTAAAGAAGCAGGAGTCCGCAGTGTGGAAGGGTGGTCGCTGCGCGACTTGCGCTTGCAGAAGCGACTCTTTAAGTATCGCTGTAGCTATATGGTGCACAGTGCGGCCTTTGGGCATTTGCCATTGGCAATTCGTGAGCAGGTATTGGAGCGGCTCTATCAACATTTGAACCACAAAGCCGAGCCGGGGTTTCCAGAACTTAGTGAGCGGGAGAGGGAGCGCATCCATGCCATTTTACATCAAAGCATAGCGGGATACCCCGGGGGAGTCGTGCCAAAGTAAATCAATTCTTGCATGTGCTAGAATGTGAGAGAAAATACGCAATATGGCCCTCAAGGAAAAACGCCCCGAAACAGTGGTTGGCCTTTTTGTGTTACTAGGTTTTCTCACCTTAGCAGCATTGATTGTGCAATTTGGTCGTGTGGGTGAAAGCAAGGGAGACACCTACCATGTATCTGTGGAGTTCAAAGATGCTTCCGGTTTGATCAAGGGGAGTGAGGTCAGGATGGGGGGGGCTAGGATTGGGCGTGTGCTCAATACGCCATCATTGACTGATGAGCTTACGGTGTTAGTCAAATTGTCCTTGGATGACAGGGTGAAAATTTATGAGGGCTCTCAGTTTATGATCCAGTCGATATCCTTGTTAGGGGATAAGATGATCGTGGTGATTCCACCGGAAGATGGGTTGCGCGAGGCAACTTTGCAGGATGGCGATCAAGTGACCGGTGGTGGTGCTGGGGGCTTAGATGCCTTGCAGTCTGATGCGGAGTCGGTGGCGCGTGATGCGCGCAAGTTGATGAAGGATGCACGCACCTCATTGCTAAAATTTGATTCGGCTTTGGATGACATTCGGGTGGTATCTGGGCGACTAGGCGACACTTTGGAGAAGGTGAATCAGGGGGTGCTTGGGGATGAGAACTTGGAGAACTTGAAGAAGTCGATTGCTAATCTGGAGCAGGCGACTGAGAGCTTTAAAGGGTTAGGCAAGGGGCTTGAGCCTTCGGTTGCCGAGGTGCGTGCGGCGATAGCGAGTGTGAAAGATGCGGCTGACGCAGCGGAAAAAACCTTTGATGTGGTCCAGACGGAGGTGAAGGAATTGCGGCCCGCTGTGGAGGAATTACCGGCGACGATTAAGGAGTTTCGCACGGCAGCCACAAAAATCAGCAAGTTTGTGGACAATGCTGATGCGACTTTGAATGGGCTGAGTGATGGGGATGGTTTGTTGGGTACGTTGGTGTCGGATGAGGAAGTGAGTGCCGACACGAAGATTTTCATCAAGAATTTGAAGCGTCACGGGGTGCTGGGCTACAAGGATGATTCCACTTATGACGAGCGTGATCCTGAGAGGAGTCGATTCCGAGGGGTGCGACGATAGAGGGCAGTCTGTCGAATTGTGACAGTGGGATTGGCACAAGATTGACAATCTGCTTGCAAGATCTGTGCTACACGTAGCGTTATAGTCGCTACAACGCAGATATGATGAAATCACTCACTTATAATACCCTGCTGGTAGGTATACTGGCAGGATCCGCATGGGCCCATGAGGGGCATGATCATCCACCGAAGGCAAAGACTTTGACTGAGGTGGTACGCACTGGGAATGGAACGTTTACCTATGAGAATGTTCTCGGCTGGGGAAAATTACCTGATGGAGCTAAGCTAGGGCCTACACACGGGGGAGTCGCAGTGGCGAAAGACGGGATGGTTTACGTGAGCACGGATGGTGAGCAATCCCTTTGTGTGTTCAAGTCTGATGGCACTTTCGTGAAAGCGATGGCGCCTGAAGCTCAGGGGATTCACGGGCTTCAGATTACGAGCGAGGGAGACAAGCAATACTTGTACGGTGCGCAGCTCAATGCTTATGGGAAGAAGAACAAGCACCTTCGCGCCGTGAAGTTAGATCTCGATGGCAATATCGTGCTAGAGATCCCCAATGCTAAGACTGGGGAGATCCAGGGGGGAGTGAAGGGCATCACTGGGATTGCCGTTGCGCCTGACGGTTCGATTTTTGTGAGTATGGGGTATGGGTCGAATTTGATTCATAAATTTGACCAAGAAGGGAAGTTGCTAAAGAGCTTTGGTGGCAGAGGTAAGGAGCTTGAAAAGTTCAAGACCTGCCATGGCTTGGGGGTAGATACACGATTTGGCGAACCCCGTTTGTTAGTATGTGACCGTGAGAAGCGCAGATTAGTGCATCTTGATTTGGAGGGGAACTGGATTGGGGTGTACGCGAGTAACTTGCGTCGTCCGTGTGCGGTAAGTTTCCACGGAGATCACTGTGCGGTGGCTGAGTTAGAAGCGCGCGTGGTGATTCTCGATAAAAATGGCACTCCCGTCTCCTTTGTTGGGGACAACCCCAATAAAGGGCAGTGGGCTAAGTTTGGGGTGGCTCCGAAAGACCAGACACCCGGGATTTTTTCGGCACCTCATGGATTGAGCTTTGATGCTGATGGAAACCTTTACGTCCAAGACTGGAACACGACTGGGCGAGTTTCCAAGCTGAAGCTGGTGAAATAAGGGAAGCAATTTTGAAGGCCTCGCACAAGGGTGCGGGGCCTTTTTTGTATCCATGCTGATGGTGCGTGGGGAAGCAACGATTGCTGCTGGGAATCTTGGCACGGGATGTGTTACACTTTGTGAGATGCCAAGTTACCATCCAGATTTGCAGACATTTTTGGTTCCTCTATCTGAGCGCGAGCTCACATTGCGCGAAGCGCTCGACAAGTTAGAGGCTATAGGTAATGAGGCATCTGAGGTTCCCTTCATTGTGCAGATGATGGAGAACCCTGGTTTTTCCTTTCCACCTTTTAGTATGTTCAAAGGGCGAGTGAGTTTGTTTCAGCACGACTGCATTCATTTATTGTTAGGTCGCGGAACGACCTTGATAGATGAGGCATTTACGATTGGTTTTACGATGGGCTCATCGAATGCGATGAGCACGACAGCATCGAAGATCTTTGGTTATGTAGCTGGCCATTGGTACCCCAAAGCGTATCGTTTTCCACCGCATGCCAACAAGGTTTATGAGGATGCTGTGCACTTGGGGATGGTTTCTGAATGTGTGCCTCTCGAGCTGGTAGACTACCACCCGTACATGGATTGGAAGCTTGGAGCATTACGCGAGGAACTAGGGATAGAAGTTGATTTGTTAGAAAGCTACTATCGTGTGGAGGCTGCACGCAACCCAGACATTGCAGCGAGCCAGCGCTTGTGTCCGCAGGTTTGAGAGTAAGTGGGGGGGGGAATTTATTCTTCGACGAGGAGGATTTCGCGGAAGTTCATCAGGGCTGGCTGGAGTCTTTGGAGGTCAGCGGGGCCGAGGATGAGGTGGTGTTGGGCTTGATGTTTGGAGGTCACGCTACCGGGGAGCAATGTGGTGGAGAAGCTTTCCCAGTTTTGTGTTTTAGGCACTGTGGTGGAGACATTTTGGCTGAGGCCGCGCAAGGTAAAGCGCTGTGTCCGGTCGCCGGTATAGGCACTCACTAACACGACTTTATAAGATGTGTTAGGGCTGAGTTCAGTGGACCACTGGAGGGTGGTGTGTGCATCGGTCCAGCGGCCGATGTAATTTTTGGGAGCATCGAGAACTGCTGAGCCATTGATTTTAGCATTATGGGCGTTGAGAGCGGAGCCGGGGAAGGGACCGAGGTCGAGCTGGAGTGGTTTTTGGGCACGCCAAACGACTGCTTTGGTTTTGCCGCCTGCCCATTTTGAGAGGAAATCACTGACGTCTGTGACTGGGGTGTCATTGAGGCTGCGAATGACATCGTTGGGCTTGAGGCCGGCACGGTCGGCTGCGGAGCCTTTTTTGATTTCGAGGAAGTAGGCTCCATGGCGTTCGCTATCGGGGATACCTGTGGCTGAGACTTCACCGATGGTGGTGATATTTTTCAGCGTGCTACCGAGGCAATGCCATTTGGTGCGTGCGCTGGTGGCTTTGGCGGCGAGTGTTGGTGCGGGTGGGGTGCGTGCGATTTTTTTGAGCGTGGTTTTTTTGACACCAAAGTGGTTGAGGTCGAAGGGGGTGAAGCCTGCAGCTTCGACTTCTTTGTTAGGTGGGAAGGAAAAGTCGAGTTGCTTTGGATCTTTGAATGTGAGATCGACGGCGACACCATGTGGGTCGACACCGAAGCGTTGGGCGTCCTCGAGTCCAGTGGCACTGAGGTGGATGTTTTTATCCCAGAGTTTGCCCTTCCCGCCGAGGCGGATGGGTTGGTAGGGGGTAGCCCAGATATTGCTATAAATTTGATCTTCGCATTGCTTGAACCAGACGTGTGGGTGGAAGGTATTGGCGACGACAAGGTTGTTGCGCACGGTGCGGTGATAGCCTTCGCGCAGTTTGATCCCCCCCCCGAGGCAGAGGTTATTTTCTACAATGTAATTTGAGGATCCATCGTCGAGGTCGATATCCCATCCGTGGTCACAGCGCCATCGGGAGTTGCGGATGATGTTGGGTGCGAGCATATCGATGCGTGGGAGCTCAGGGAATTCTGCGACTTGTTTATTTACGAGGCCGTAGTTGGTATGCCAGAAGCGATCGCGCCCCCAGGAATTGAACGAGCCATGGTCGGAGGATTCTTGGACGGTATCGAAGACGTCACAGCCCTCGATGAGGTGGCCGCCGAAGGCATTTTCACCGATATTGATACCCGCGCGTGGGACATCGTAGATACTGAGGTGGCGGCCAGTGATTTTATGGGCGACGGATATTTGGAGGCCTGCGACTTGTTTTTCAACGAGGCCAATATCGTGGATAAGGCAGTCTTCTGCGAGGCAATCTGACGGATAGTCGTTGGTCTTGGGGCCTTTATCGGATTTATTCAGTGAGTTCCAATCGACTGGGCGTCCATATGGTACAAACTGGCCATTATGGACGGCGCTGGTGAGGCCTACGAAGTTGATAGCGCCGGCGCCAATGTGATGGAAGTGTGAGCGTGTGACGCTGAGGTTTTTATTATAGCCGGAGGCGAAGTAGGCATTGCCTCCGAGCTGGGTGAAGGTGGCATTGGTGAGCTCTAGGTTCTCGGCCCCTTCGACGTAGAATGCGCCACCGCGGTAAATTTTCCAGTCTGAGCGCAAGAGGGGTTCGCGGGTCTGCATGAAGGTGCGGGTGGTGTGGCGGAAGGTAATGCCATCGAAACGGATGTGTTGGACGGGTTGTGCCTCAGAACCGAGGACGCGCACGCAGGATTCAAGTTTTGATAGAATGATGGAGCCAGTACCTTCGGTGAAATTACCAGCGGGGATGAAGCTGAGTGTGCGTGATGTTTTATCGAGAAACCATTCGCTTGGCGCATCGAGTTCTTCGAAGATATTTTCGACGAAGCGATCTTTTGGGTGGATACCGCCACCGCGGTTATTCATCCAGCCGCCTTCGAGTTGGCATTCGCTGGGTGATTTTTTGCCAGTGATCGTCCAATGGTTGCCGCCCCAATGGGCGGGGTGCATGGCGTGCAAGATGCCTCCTGTTGGGTTCTTCCAGGTGCGAATCCGTGCGGGAGAGAAGGCTTCGGCGGAGCTGCCCTTGAGCCATCGGGCGGATTTATCATAGTTTGGGAAGCGTGCCATGCGGGGGGACTGGCCGTCGATAAAGAGGCCATCGCAGCCCTCTGCTAGATTGATGCCATTGGGAATCTGTGTTTGGAAGACGCCATTGGCTTGGCGTTTCCAGTCGACTTTGAGTGGGATGCCGGCAGAGAAGGTGACTTTGCCTTCGTTGATTGCTTTCAATTCACGCGGTTTGGCAGCGCTTCCTGAGTGCTTGGGAGTCACGGTGAGTGCCTGCTCCAAATGGTAGGCGCCATCGGCAAAGAGGATGAGTGGGTCGTTGTTGGCTACGCTTAATTCCAATGCCTTTTGAGGGCTTGCGACAGGTGCTTGGGCGGTGCCCAGTGCCTTGTCATCCCCATCGGTTGCCACGTGGATGGCGGCTGAGAGTGGAAGACAGGTCAGAAATAAAGGAAAGAAGCGCAGAGGAGTCATATTTGTATGATAGCTTAAGTGGGCGTGGGGAAGAGTCAATGAGGGTGGGGAGGAAAGCACCCACATGTAAGGTGTGGGTGCTTTGGAGAAGTGGGTTACTTACGACGGCGCAGGAGGAGTGCGACACCGCCGAGGCCAAGGAGGGCGGTGGAGGTGGGTTCAGGGACAGCGGTGGTATTGAGTGCTGCCACTGGGTCGTCGTTGATGGGGTCGAAAGTGAACATACGGACGGAATCGATATCCCCTTCATAGCGGCGACCGTCGCCAGGGCGGACACCGAGGTGGCCAGCGCTGTGAGTGACAGCTGCATTGGAGGTGCCGGATTGTGCGACACCATTGATGTAGAAGGTGGTGGTTCCGTTATTGCGGATGAGTGCGAGGTGGGTCCAGGTATTGGCGGTGAATGCTTGGCCAGCTCCATTGTTGCCACCGACCCAGGAAGCGCCATTGATACTTGCAGCCCAGTTACCGCCAGTGGTTTGGAAGTCGAGGAATTGTCCGGAGTTTCCTGTGGTGAAGATGATGGAGTCGGAGTCGCTGGTGCGGGCCCAGAGTTCGATGCCGAAGTTATCGGTCGCGAAGCCTGAGAAGTCTGCGCCGTAGACGCCTTGGTTCGAGAGGCTGGCGTAGGCTGTGGAGCCAGAAGCTCCGACGCCGACGGTATTGACGGACATGCCGCCGCCGATGCCATTGGTGAAATGGGTGGTGCCTGTGCTGTCTTGGGGGACTCCGCCGATGACGGTGGAAGCCTCACCGAGGTCATAGGTATGCACGATTGTGATAGCGGCCTGAGTGCTCAGGGTGCCTGCCACAAGGGTGCTGAGGAGGGTCATTGTTCTTTTCATAGTTGATGCATTGTTTTGTTGCCTCTCACCAGAGGGGCGTACTTCCCACAGGCACTCAGCTAGAAAGGTAAACAAGGAATCTGAAAAAAATGCAATGAGGGGGAGTGTTGGTTACCAGAGGCAATCGCTTCAGTGGCTTTCGAGCATGAGGGTGCGGACTTGCTCTTGGCTCAGGGCATCGTGAATGATGTGGAGTTCATCGAGTGTGGTACCGATGGGGATGTCTTTATTGGAGCGGATATCTTGGGTGAGTGAATCTCCAATTTTGAGGGGGCTTGAGAGGGGGTGGTCGATGAGGGTGTTGAGGCCATTGAAGCCAGCATAGGTGACATTGGAGGCTTCGCCATTAATATAGACTTGGAAAGCACTTTCATGTTCGGGGTGGTAGACGATGGCGACGTGAGCCCAAGTGTCTGCTTGGACGGGAATGTCTGAGAGAACGCGTCCTTCCCCGAGAGTGAGGCAGAAAGTGAATTGCTCAGAGGCCTCGGCCTTGGCGTAGATGAGGAAGCAACTTTGGGCGTTTTCGCTGTGGCGGCGGCGGCCCCAGCCAAGCAGAGACATTTCCGACTGCATTTGTTCGCCAGTGGGCATTTTAGTCCAGAAGGCAATGGTGCGTTTTTCTTTACCGCCAATGCCTGGCCAGGCGCTGAAGGCAAAGTCTCCGGACTGGGCAAAGCGCAGTGCGTTGCCGAATTTCCCCTGTACCAAGCCATTGCTTTGTCTGCCGTCTGGCATGAAGCGCAATGCTGGTGGCTCGAGGTTACTAAAGTTGCTCTGGGCGTAGTAGACGTTTCCTTCTGGGGCGTCTAAGTTCCAGTGGAGGTGGAGTGGGCCGTCGGGAAGGGCAGTGAGGAATTTCCTATGGTCCATGTCGATGGCTTTGAGGCGTCCTAAGCCGGAGGCTTCGAGGCCATTGCCGGCGGTGAGTATTTGTTGTTGGCGTTCACCGTAGCGGGCTTTGACTTGCACCTCACCGTCGAAGACGTAGCACTCGTCGGCTTTATTCGGGGTGGAGTAGACGGCAAACTCGGTGCCGAGATCGACGACATCCATGTCAGGAGACTCGAGGGTAAAGCCGGTGGCGGTATCGGGTACGTGGCACCATGCCCGGCCGTGGAGCAGGTACAAGGTCTTGTGGTCTTTGTAGGTAAATTGTGCGGGAGCTTCGACGATACTGGTGACGCCACTGCTGAATGTGAGTTTGAGGACGCCCTCGCTGAGGATGATTTCCGACCCTTCGGCGATCCCGGAATTTTCGACGGTGGCACTGAGGTGGTACACCGCACCTCGGCTACTTTGGAGTTGGAGCGGGCCGTGTGGGTTGGGCATGAGTGTCTGTTGGAGAACGATGGCCATCAAGGTGATGGCTGCGGCACTGGCTGCGGCAATCCACCAACCGATGCGCTTGCGTTGGCCTCGTTGGAGCTCCTCGAATGGGATGACGGGTTCGGGGTTGGTGAGGGATTCGAGGCCCAGGGCGCGGTGATCGAGTGCGGCGTGGAGGCGCGCGTGTTTGCTGTAGAGACTGCGGGCTTCTGCGGAGCTGCGCAGTTGTTCGGCCACGAGACGCTCGGTGTCCTCACTTGCGACACCTTCGAATAGTTCTTGGATCTGTTCTTCCAGCTGGCTCATGAAGGTTTTTGGATGCTTTGGATATTGAGCTGGGCATCGATGCATTTCCGCAGGGCGATGCGGATGCGGCCGAGGGTGGTTTTGAGGGAAGTGACTGGTTGCTGAACCTCCTCGGAAAATTCTTGGAGGGTTTTGCGGGTGAAATAGCGATGGGTGACGAGTCTTTGGTGCTTTGGATTGAGCTTTTGAAGGCAACTCTCGAGGCTCGCTTTGAGGGCATCGAGTGGTTGTTGTTCTTCTTGTTCGAGCATAGAATCGACGACCATGTGGGTGAGTTCTTCATCGACGATGAGCCAGCTCTTACGCGAGCTTTCTTTGAGGTAGGCTTTGACTTCCCAGTGGATGATACGAAATGCCCATGACTTGAAGCTGGTGCCACTTTGGTACTCGCTACGCTTGCGCCAGAGTACGAGGTTGGCGCGCTGCACGACATCCTTGACTCCTGGGTCACCTGGCAAGAGCGAGTGCGTGAACGCCAACATCGCCGCCTGGTGGCCTGCGAGTAAGGTCACGATCTCGTCGTCATTGCCCGATTTAGAAATGCCCATCACCCCATGACAGGCACTTCTGTCAAAAAGGTAAACAATTTTCTCGCGCGGCAGCCGTGGAGACTGATGAGCGCTTTTTGTTGTTCTAATTTTTAAAAAATTAGATCGCTAGAAATGAAGGGCTTGCGCAGTTTTAGTGGGTCGAACTCGCTGTTCGTGGGTGGAAATTTTTAAAATTTGAACACGTGATTGGCTCGCTCTAACAGAAAGCATTTTTTTGTGACCCAAGGGCGGACGGATGTGGCGATTTAGACACCTGTATTAAACAGTCGATAAGCCTAGAAAATTCAAGGAATAGCGTCAGATCAAGTCTTTACTTGTGATTTCTTCAAAAGCCCCAAAGCACAATATATGGTATTGTGAATAATTTGTGGATACCACATAGGATAAAATGACGTTGACCTAGAGTAGGGAATTACTGCATATTCGCCATCGTGTCTGTCAGGCACCGAGGGACGCAGGAGTTTCCGGAATTAGTACTGACTCGGCACGAAGAACCTACAGCATTTTCTCAGCACAACCAATGGCCACCACCACAGTCACCCTCGGCGATCGCACATTTGAGATCGATGAAGCAAAGGCGCAAGAAGCGTATGCAGCGAAGAAAGTCATCAATGGTCGCGACACGATGTTTTTCAACATTTTGCCGCTCAAGTATCAATGGGCGTACGAGCTTTATCGTGAGATGAAGAACAACCACTGGGAGCCCGAGGATGTGGCACTGCGTGGTGATGCGGCTCAGTGGGCTGGGCTTTCGGCAGATCTCCAGCAGGCAGTGGAGTTGCTGATGGGCTACCAGGCGACATCTGGTGAAATCACTGGGGCTGAGGAGATTTACGCGATCCGCGACATCGTGACTGCGCCTGAGCTCAAGCTTGTGTTCGGCCGTTATGTGCACGAGCAAAACACTCAGCAGGATGTGCTGGTACACATTTTCAGTTCTTTAGGGCTCGATCCAGTGGCTTGCGCGAGCAAGTTTGCGGGCGTAGCGTCTCAGATGAAGGCCTTGACCGACAAGCATCTGGTGGCACTCGACCGTTCGGTGGACATGACAGCTTTGGAGAACAAGCAGGCATTTGCCAAGAACACCTTTTTCTTCAGCCAGTGCATGGAAGGCGTACAACTGTATAGCCTCTACAGCGTGGTGCTGGAGATGGGGCGGACCGGCAAGCTCGTGGGGACTGCAGAAATTCTCACCAAGCTTCTTCGGGATGCAGGTTTCCGCTGTGAGCTTTTCCGCAAGCTTTTTGCTGAGCTTTGTCAGGAAAACCCAGACATTCGGACTGCGGCATTCGATGCTGAGTTAGTGGCCGTCATGGAGGAAGCTGTGGCTCTCGAGAAATCTTTCATTGCTGAGCTTCCTGGGGCTGCTGAGGTTGGCCTCGATGCGGAAACGCTGGGCAGCTATATCGATTACGTGGCGGCGCACCGTCTTGCAGCCTGTGGATTAGGACCAGCGACGACAGGTTCAGCGATGCCTTGGCTCGATGAAATTTTCTTCCCAAGCGAGGTCCACGCGGTCCACGCATCCGCCACCACCCAAACCACCAGCGATTTCGACGACGACGAGCTCTAAAAAAGTGATGAGGAAAAAGGGAAAAGGATAAAGCCCAATTCCCTGAGGCCTCTCAATAAACCCCAAGCACTCTATCCTTTATCCTTCTAACTTTCTCCTTCAAGAACGATGACCACCACACAATTAGGCGACGCTACTATCACGATTGACTCCGCAGCTGCTGAGCAGATTCTTGCCAGCAAACGCGTGATCAATGGCACCACTCCCAACGGCTTCGGTCTCGCACCCCTCAAGTACGAGTGGGCGTATGAAATCTATAAGAACATGCGTGCGAACCATTGGGAGCCAGAAGACATCACGATGCAGAAAGATGTCGAACAATGGCGTGGTGAAGAGGTCACGGATGTGGAGCGCTGGATCATCAAGATGGGGATTGGTTACTTCTCCGCTGCGGAAGGCATCGTGGGTGACAACGTGATTCACGTGATTCGCGAGTTGGTTTCCGCGCCTGAGCTCAACCTCGTTTTCCGCCGTCACGGTCACGAAGAGAACATCCACGCTGACTCACTCGTCTACATGGTTTCTTCGCTCGGTATCAACCCACACGAATGTGAGGCGATGCTCGAGGACATCCCAACGATTCAGGATAAGACGAACTTTGTGGTATCCAACAGCCGTGGCCTCCGCCGCGACATGGATATGTCCAAGCTCGAGAACAAACAGGCTCTCGCCCGCAACATCTTCATGTTCGGTCAGGTGATGGAAGGGACCCAGTTCTACGGACTCTTCGGCATGATTCTCAGCCTCTACCGCCAGAACAAGTTCCCAGGCATTGGCCAGATGTTCCGATACACCCTGCGTGACGAGTCGAACCACATCGAGCTTCTACGCAACTTGCTCATGGACCTGATCGACGAGAACCCAGAGATCTGGACTGACGAATTCCGCGAAGACCTTCGCGCGACAATGGCTGAGGGGATTCGCCTCGAGAAAGCCTTCATCCGCGATTGTCTCCCAGTCGCAGCCGTCGGCCTCAACATGGAAGAATTTGAGCAATACATTGATTTCATCGCCGACCGCCGCCTCACATCCTGTGGCCTCGAACCATTGGTCGAAGGGGGGACCGCCAACCCATTCCCATGGCTCGCTGAGATGATGGACATCAAGAAGGAACAAAACTTCTTCGAAGGCCGCGTCACAGAATACCAGAAAGCATCGGCACTCGGAGAAATTGATGATGACGAACTCTAAAATCGAAGATTTTAGAGGAGGAAAAAGTAGAAAGGAAAAAGGATAAAGATGTGAGCGTCCGAAACTTTGAAGATCTCGATGTGTGGAAGCGCAGTTGCCAGTTAGCTGTAGATGTTTACACCACGCTGCATTCTTCAAAGGACTACGGACTGAAAGACCAAATGCAGCGCGCGGCGGTTTCGATAGCTTCAAATATCGCTGAGGGATCAGAACGCGCGAGCACCCAAGAATACATTCGCTTCCTTAGAATAGCTAAAGCTTCCAGTGCCGAGCTTAGGACCCAACTTTATATCGCAGAAAAAGTAAGCCAAACAACCCCAACCCAACTCCCACCACTCACCATCCTCATTAAAGAATCTAAAGAAATCTCAGCGATGCTCCAAGGCCTCATTAACTCCCTGAGCCGGCATCCTCACTAGGAAATAAGAAAGTCCTTAATCCTTTCCCCTTTTTCCTTTTTTCCTGCGAGGCGGATTAAAGCCTCAAGCAACCTTTTACTACCCAAAACCCTACTAAGAAATTCTACCGAACATGTACCGCAACTTAACACTCGAAGAAGATGTCGCGTTGAAAAACGTCGTGACCCGCCCCCGTTCTGAAAAGCCTGACTTCGCATGGCGCGATCAGCTCACCACCTCGACTAAGAGCGTGCCACAAGTGATTGTGGTCAATGGCCAGAATGAATCTGAGCTTTCACTTGAAGATGTGGCGGACACCATCGGTGGCGCACTCACGGACCTTCTTCTTGCGCGTCAGGCTGAGGAAGACAAGATCTTCAACGAAGAGAACCGTCACTTCGTATCTAACGTGGCACACAACGTGGCAGAATCTCTCATCGAGCAGGTGACCGACGGTGGTCAGCTCAAGCTCACTAAGAACGACCTCTTCCTTCTCATTGAAAAGGCACTCATCGAGAACGACGCACACGACGTGGCGAAGTCGCTCGTGTTCAATCGCTCCCTCGCGGACAAGGGATCCATCGAAGTAGCAGCTATTTCTAACGAGCCATTCACCGTGCGCCTCATCCGCCGCAATGGCAATGTAGTGCCTTGGTCCGAGACGAAGATCGAAAACGCAGTGCGTCAGGCATTCCTTACGATGAAGGAAGATGCGGCTCCTGCTTCCGCCGTTGCTCATGCGGTTACTGAGCGCGTGCGCAAGGAAGAGAAGGCATTCATCCACATCGAAGACGTGCAGGACATCGTGCAGGAAGAGCTCATGCGTCAGGGCCACTTCAAGATTGCAGCACACTACGTTCTCTACCGTGCAGAGCGCGCAGCAAATCGCGTAGAAGAAGATTCCCTTCCAGTGGAAGACCCACAGCAGGACTCCATGGTGGTGGTGACCACCGAAGACGGTTCCTCTATTTTCTGGGATGGCACTGAGCTGAAGAAGCGTATCCAGTTTGCTTCCATCGGCCTCGACCTTTGCGTCCCAGAAGCAGACATCGAGCGTGAACTTCGCCGTTCTATCGGCACAGAGATCACGGCTGAAGGTCTGCAGAAGACCATCATTCTCAATGCGAAGACATTGATCGAGCAAGATGCTGACTTCGCGCTCTTCGCAGGTCGTATCCTTCTTTCCTACATCTACGAGGAAGTGCTCGACTGGAACATCCTCACCGATGGTATCGAAGGTCTCAAGGCGGCACACGTGGCAGCCTTCAAGAAGAACCTCAAGCACGGTGTCGACATCAAGCGTTACAGCCCAGAGCTCATCGATGGTCGCTACGACCTCGATAAGATTGCTGAGTCTCTCGACCCAACAGCTGACCTCGACTTCGACTTCCTCGGCATTCAGACACTCTACGATCGCTACCTTGTGGTCGACAAGACAGGGGAGAAGCAGCGCCGTCTCGAAGTACCACAGTTCTTCTGGATGCGTGTTGCCATGGGCCTCTTCAAGGAAGATGGTGAGAACAAGCAAGACTGGTGTGTGCGCCTCTACAACCTCTACAAAGGTCGCCGCTTCTGTTCCTCTACTCCAACACTTTTCAACTCCGGCACACTCCACAGCCAGCTCTCCTCCTGCTACCTCTACAAGGTTGACGACTCTATCGAGTCCATCATGCAGCGTGGTATCGCAGACAATGCGTACCTCTCCAAGTGGGCAGGCGGCCTCGGCGGTTCCTGGACAGCAGTGCGCGGTACAGGCGGTTACATCCAGGGCACCAATGGTGAGTCTCAGGGCGTGATCCCATTCCTCAAGCTTCACAATGACCAGCTCGTCGCTGTGAACCAGGGTGGTAAGCGCCGCGGTTCCGGCTGTGCTTACCTCGAGACATGGCACAACGACATGGAGGACTTCCTCGAGCTGCGTAAGAACACAGGTGATGAGCGTCGTCGCTGTCACGACATGAACACAGCGAACTGGATTCCTGACCTCTTCATGAAGCGCATGGAAGCGCGTCAGGACTGGACACTCTTCCGTTCTAACGACTGCCCAGACCTTCACGACCTCTACGGCAAGGCGTTCGAGCAACGCTACGAGGAATACGAGAAGATGGCTGAAGAAGGCAAAATCTGGGGACAGAAAATGCCAGCCATCGAAATGTGGAAGAAGATGCTCAAGATGATCTTCGAAACTGGTCACCCATGGATCACCTTCAAGGACCCATGTAACCTTCGTTCGCCACAAGATCACGCAGGTGTTATCCACTCCTCTAACCTTTGTACAGAGATCACTCTCAACACATCCGATGAAGAAACAGCAGTGTGTAACCTCGGTTCCGTGGTGCTCGACAACCACATCCGTGAAGACGGTTCCCTCGACCACGACATGCTCAAGGAAACCATCACCGTGGCGATCCGCGCGCTCGACAACGTGATCGACATCAACTTCTACCCAACAGAAGCAGCCAAGACTGCAAACTCCCGCCATCGTCCTATCGGTATGGGTGTCATGGGTCTCCAAAATGCACTCTACAAGAAGAACCTCGCATTCGCGTCTGACGCAGCGGTCGAGTTCAACGACGAGTTCATGGAAGCCATCGCTTACTACGCCTATTCCGCATCCAGCGACATCGCAGGTGAGCGCGGTACGTACTCCACTTACAAAGGTTCCAAGTGGGATCGCGGTCTCATGCCGCAGGACACTGTCGACCTCCTCGAAGACGAGCGTGGCGTGAAGATCGATGTGCCACGTGGCAACAAGATGGACTGGACACCCGTGCGCGAGAAGATCGCAAAGCAAGGCATGCGCAACTCCAATGTGCTCGCCATCGCTCCTACAGCGACCATCTCTAACATCATGGGCACCACTCCATGTATCGAGCCGAACTACAAGAACCTCTTCGTGAAGTCGAACCTCTCAGGTGACTTCCTCGTGCTGAATCGCCAGTTGGTTAACGACCTCAAGAAGGAAGGCCTCTGGAACCGTGAAATGCTCGACCAGCTCAAGTACTTCGATGGTGAGCTCGATGAGATCGCTGAGATCCCAGAGCACATCAAGCAGAAGCACCGTACGGTTTTCGGTGTGCCATACCAGGCTGTGATCGATGCTGCAGCGCGCCGCCAGAAGTGGATCGATCAGTCGCAGTCGGTGAACCTCTTCCTCGCGACTCCAGACATCAAGACACTCTCTCACATGTACCGCCGCGCATGGAGCACTGGTCTCAAGACCACCTACTACCTCCGCACACTCGGCGCGTCTAACATCGAGAAAGCAACAGTCGATGTGAAGAAGGCAACCCGCGGTGTCGCAGCCGCAGGTGCAGCAGCAGGAGCCGCTGCTCCGAAAAAGCAATACACTGCCGCTGAAGTCCAAGCATGTTCCCTCGAAGCCATGATGAATGGTGGCGAGTGTGAAGCTTGTCAGTAAGCTGTTCGCTAATAGATAAATCTAAAAAGTAAGCCCCGTCAGGAAACTGGCGAGGCTGTTTCTTTTCTTAGCTCGAAAAGTTCTTGAAAAAGCTATAATAGTTCTCTTTTTCAACTTTTTTGGAATGGGACAAGTGGCGACTATAGTATTCACCGTTGTACATCTGAGGTTGTTCGAGGCGACTTGCTCTCAATGCGAGGATCTCCCTATTTTGGTAGGTGAATGTTACTAATGAACTGGAAATCATTTCTTTAAAACTATCATCGATTGGTTCCAACGAAATAAGCTGTACGACCTTTTGTAAATATGTGTCGAGATCCTTCTCGTGAAGTCTAGCTTCATCATCTATACCAGTAATATGATAGTTTTTGTAATTAATTGGTCTAGATTTATAAGTATCCTTATGTTGATCATGAGCTTCCCCAAAATCCTAGGCAGGGGGTGTCCTAATTCATTAATATGAACCAAGGACAAACC
>NZ_JBHUJB010000039.1:0-4063 GCF_042683245.1 Rubritalea tangerina | reverse complement strand
TCCACAATCCGTAAACAATAAATCACAGTACATTCCCCCATCAGCGGTGCGGTGTGCTTTACGTTCTATCAGATATATCCTCAGCTTGCGTGCTCAACTATCTATTTCAGTGCAGGCGAGACAGCAGAGAAGTTTGATCGTTTTCCGAAATTTAAGAACTTTCTGACATTGTCCATAGGCTGCGCATTCGGGACTCTGGAGTTACATCATCGTGAACTTAACGAACATTCTTCATAGCTCGCATAGCTGGGTATGGCTTCCAGAGCTCTCAGCCTTCCATGCGATGAGCCAAATCAGTTTTTAGGTTTCCTGTGTTTCTAGAGATCCTTGGCATCGCGCCCTAAATGTAAATGACCTGTGATAGAACGACCTTGCTACACAGTTGCATGAATATAAGATCCTTTCCGGAAGATAATCTTCCATCCAGTTGGAAACCATCGAGTACACAAGCTTGATAGAACAAGACGCTGCACCCAACCGCTGACCGCGGTTGAGCTTCGCTCACCATTTCCAACCCTCAATCCGTAAACAATAAATCAAAGTGCATTCCCCTGTCAGCGGTGCGGTGTGCTTTACGTTCTGCTAAATGAATACGCTCATTGATAATATAAAGAGTGCTTTTAAAAACACTCCTTATCCTGGATCCGAATATTCAGATATTTCGGCAACTAGATACGATGACGAAGGAGTTCATCAGTACTTTAAAAACTCAGATCAGTTTGAGCACTCAGTTGAAGACTTACGCTATCACTCTTGCGCTTTGTCATTTTTCACAGATGCGGCATTTAGATATTGGCTGCCAGCTTTCATGCTAGCTGAGCTACGTGACCCAGAAGAGGCTGACATTATTGCAGATACTATAGCTTTTTCACTATATACTTCTGGTGCACACCAGCGAATTAGCAGCTTTTCAGATTCAGAGCTAATAGCCGTCAAAGAATTCTTGTTTGAGTGCACCAGACGTTACGATGATGAGATCAGTTCAGAACCTTTTATGAAGGCTTTAAGCAAGATTCAGCAGTTTGAGACGCACACCAAAAATTGACTTTGCAGAACAAGACGCTGCACCCAACCGCTGACCGCGGTTGAGCTCCGCTCACCATTTCCAACCCTCTATCCGTAAACAATAAATCAGAGTACATTCCCGTCAGCGGTGCGGTGTGCTTTACGTTCTACTGGAGATATCCTGTTGCAGAGTGCTCAACTAGATTACTCAGTGCAGACGAGACAGCTTAGAAAACCATTTCCTAGCTCTCAGTATTTCACAGTTGCGATGCATTCACATTGGCTGTGTATTCGGGACTCTGGTATTTCGCCATCGTGAACTTAACGAACATCATACGCAGTTCCAAAAGCTGGGTAAGACTTTCAGATCTTTCGGCCTTCGATGCGATGAGCCATATCAGCTTTTAGGTTCCCTACGTTTCTAGACATCCTCGACGGCGGTACCTAAATCTAAATGACCTGTCATAGAACATCCTTGCTACACAGCATTAGAAAATTAAGATTTATTCCGACTGATAACCTTCCATCCAGTTGGAAACCATCGGTTACACCACGTTCGTAGAACAAGACGCTGCACCCAACCGCTGACCGCGGTTGAGCTTCGCTCCCCTCTTCCAACCCTCAATCCGTAAACAATAAATCACAGTACATCCCCGTCAGCGGTGTGGTGTGCTTTACGTTCTGCTATATATGAAGCCACTAACTATCTGTATTTCAGTTCTGACATCTATTCTGTTTAGTGCGTGTTCACATTCAGTCGACTCAGGAGTTCCTGTAGATAAAGCCGAGTTCGATGTATCTACCACTCTAGAACATGATCCCAAAGTAGTCGAATGGTGGGATAACAGCATTTCAAATATATCCTTAAACATCAAAGGTGAAGATATCCAATTTCCTGATTCTTTTATCCAAGATATTAAGGGAATACATCACGATAACTATACACTTACAGAATATGAAGATCACTATACTCTATCATTTGCAGGTGGCGACGGTGGAGAAACCTTTGGTGTACACTACACTATCAGAGGCGGGATAGTAGAATCAGGCTACAAAGGTTGGTCTGTACCTACTTGGACTCCAGGAAAGAACATGCCTACATACGAGCATAAAAGCGAAAAACTGCCCTTGCAGAACAAGACGCTGCACCCAACCGCTGACCGCGGTTGAGCTCCGCTCACCATTTCCAATCCACTATCCGTAAACAATAATTCACAGTACATCCCCTGTCAGCGGTGCGGTGTGCTTTACGTTAGCCTTAATAATTATGCCTGAAAACCTACCTCCACATTTAAAAATTTCCAGTACTGTCACTGATGAAGAATACAACCGAGCAAAGCGACAATCCATTATTGTGTGGTCTGTTGCCCTAGGGTTTGGGTCTCTGACAGGTTTGATAGCTTTTTATACACTTGGTGGAATAAGAAGTCTTATAATAGCAGGTGTGGTAGGCACACTTTTAGAGAGAGTTATGAATTCCATTTTGAAAGACGCTCATAAGACTAGAACGCTGAGACTTAAGCGCTATCCCGAGTTAAAGAAATTCAGAGAAGTTGTTGAACAGAATAATACGAGTAATAACCAAATTGGCTAACAAGACGCTGCACCCAACCGCTGACCGCGGTTGAGCTCCGCTCCCCTCTTCCAATCCTCTATCCGTAAACAATAAATCTCAGTACATCCCCCGTCAGCGGTGTGGTGTGCTTTACGTTATCCTAAAAAATGAAGTCGTTCATATTCTTTTCTCTTTGTTCGATCGCTCTATCCTTATCAGCTTCAGCTTTTGATCCAGATGGACCACCCCCAAAGAAAACTCTAGCGTGGACTACCTCAAATCTGGCAAACGTAACTATTCCAAACATCGATTTTGATGAAGCTCCAGTAACATTCATAGCTGAGTATCTTTCCAAGCGTGGTATGACTAAAGACCATACAGTATCTATAGAACTTAAGAATCTAGGAGAGACAGCAAATAAGCCTATTACAATGAAAGCTCGCAACATTCGATTACTGGAAGTTCTTGGATTAGTAGCTGAGGAAATCGGAGCTCAATTGGTGATTAGTCCAGGTAAAGTAACTCTAATAAAATAAATTTGAATAACAAGACGCTGCACCCAACCGCTGACCGCGGTTGAGCTCCGCTCACCATTTCCAACCCTCAATCCGTAAACAATAAATCACAGTACATTCCCCCGTCAGCGGTGTGGTGTGCTTTACGTTCTACTAGAGACATCCCGTTGCAGTGTGCTCAACTAGCTATTTCGGTACAGACGAGACAGCAGAGAAGTTGAAACATTATTCAAGATTGAGGAACTCTCCATCATTGCACAGAAGCTGTGTAGTCGGGACTTTGTAGTTTTACCATCATGAACTTATCGAACATTCTTCATTGTTCCAAAAGCTGGGTAAGACTTATAGAACTCTCGGCCTTCCATGCGATGAGCCAAATAAGTTTTTTAGGTTTCCTACGCTTCGTGAGATCCTCGGCGTCGATGCCTAAATCTAAATGACCTGTCATAGAACATCCTTGCTACGCAGCTTTAGAAAATTAAGATCCACGTCGATGGTATAACCTTCCATCCAATTAGAAACCACCGAATACACTACGTTCGTAGAACAAGACGCTGCACCCAACCGCTGACCGCGGTTGAGCTCCGCTCACAATTTCCAACCCTCTACCCGTAAACAATAAATCAAAGTGCATTCCCCTGTCAGCGGTGCGGTGTGCTTTACGTTCTACAAAAATGAAGATGACCTTCGAGAAATGGCAGCGGCTCTCCGTAAAAGAAATGAACAGTAGATGTCAGGACCTCAACCCATATGAAGAATGGAGCGTTTTCAAAGCGATTGAATTGGAATTTTGGAGTCGATTCAAAGAACAAAAAGGAATCAAAAAAGTACATTGTGGGCTTGGTTCTGGAATGGGGCCATTCAACAGCATCGTAGTCACCATTGAAAAAGGAGAGAAAAGAACTCAACTACCAAAGAAGTTCATGAGCTTCCCCAAAATCCTAGGCAGGGGGTGTCCTAATTCATTAATATGAACCAAGGACAAACC
>NZ_JBHUJB010000038.1:0-46071 GCF_042683245.1 Rubritalea tangerina | reverse complement strand
CCTTTGCGAGCAACGCTCGCACATCATGCAGAGGCGGAGCCAATCCCAGTCTGCGTACTTTTTACAATAAAAGCCGCCTTAGAAATAAGGCGGCTTTTTTGTGTCCAGTCGACTGGGACGAGAACGCAGTTCGACTGCAGGTCATGCGAGCAATGCGAGAAGCACGCATCAATCCATTGCGCACTCGCTCGCATACCATGCAGAGGCGCAGCCAATCCCAATTTGCGTACAACAAAAAAGAGTCACTCTATGCCGAGTGACTCACAGACTGTTAAAAAACCTCTACGAGGTTTCTGCACCAAGCCCAGAGTGGTAGGACCAACTCTGGGTACTTGCAGAAATCAAACTAGAAGTCTGAAGGACTTCACGCTTGAAAATGATTTAGCTCGGTATGCTTCAAGCTCTAGCGTTGAGATCTGAATATCCACGACTAGACCCAAGGTTTTCTCCTACTCTCAAACTCTTGGGCTTAGCCCCCTTTGTTTTTTTAAAGCTTAATCCATGAAAAATCTCAGCCTCTTCCCTACAGGCTCTCGATACTAATCCTTCTTAACTCCAACGGATCTCCATGATCCTGGAAACCCAAGTACCCTGACATTGGCCGATCCTTCAAACCTGTTTTATCCAGATACATATCCTGCACCTTCTCGCCATTAAGCCAGACCTTGAGATGATGCCCCTCACAGCGCACCTTCACTTGATTCCATTCACCCGGCTTCCTTGACATGTTTTTGGCAGCACCGCGCGTGAAGATAACTCCGCCATTGTCGTGATGAGACAGCGCTCCCTTCTTCCCATAAGAATCCAAAATCTGGATTTCAATCCCAGTCTCCACCGGATCGTCCGCATCAGCAGCTCTGAAATAAAAACCACTATTCCCTCGCTTCCCGTGCTTATACTCGAATCGACACACAAAATCACCATACTGTTTCTTCGCCCAGAGGTAGGATCCATACCGCTTCCACCCTGACTCGCCGGAACGTGGAACCAGACTGATGACATCACCTTGTTCCTTCCAGTTCCCCTCAGTACTAAAATCTGAGAGCTGCATGGTTTGCCTCTCGTTAGGAAATTCCTTGATGCGAATATTCTTCCAGCGCACCTGCCACTTGGGATCACCAGGAACCGAATGCACTTGTAAGCCGATAAACCCCGAACGCGTCATTCCATCCTCTAAATCTGCAACGAGCACCCCATTCACCCAAGTCTTCAGCGTGTCCCCAACACACACAACACGATAAGCATTCCACTCACCCTTCTTGTATGCCTGACGCTTCTCCTCACCACTGCGATCTTTCGACAACCACCCACGACGACCTTCATCATAAATAAACCCAGCCGTACCATTCAGCGATTCTATCTCTACTTGATAACCATGCACTTGCCCCCTCCTGTAATCTTGAGAGCTGTTACTGCGAATCTGACAACCAGAATTGAGGGCATCGTCATCTAACATAACATCAAACCGTAAATCAAAGTTGGCATAATGCTTATCCGTACTTAAAAACGTGTTCGGTGACCCTTTCACTGTCGTCCCAACAATGGCGCCATCCTCAACTCGATACTCAGCCCTACCATTCTTAACACTCCATCCCGTTAAATCCTTGCCATTAAAAATCGCTTCAAACCCCTCTTCTAAGGGGGCTGCATGCGCGCAAGTCACTGCCATCATTACAGCTAAAATAGTTTTCATTCTCATTGTTTTGATTAATTTTTGGGAGCTCCTTTTTGAATCCATAACTCGAGCGCTCTTTGCATCTTCGAATCCACCGTTGGCATTGGATAGGGTGGCATACTTCCTGTATTCACCATGCCTAAGATATGGCTCTTGCTTGGACTTTCTGTATCGATGACCCGAAGCAACGACTCGTAACTCGAGAAGTCGTATTTAGAACTCGCATTGTGGCAAGCAATACACCCCTGGCCCATAATGATGTTCTGATGCACCCAATCATAATTCAGATCCTCCTCACGATAACGAACACTCGGCCCGACTGGTCGCTTGAATGAATCCCTCCCGGCACGCGCATCAAAGAATTCCATCAATGTCGCATAGGTATTCCCATTCTTCTGTTTGAAGGGCACTTTGAGATCATAGGCCTTGCCCTCCTGAGCCATTACCCCCTTCATCGCCACCTTCGGTAATTGATTCAAAGTAGCAAATAAATTGAGCGAAACCGCATCCCCTGAAATCGAACGCAAATCTCCAAATACCTGCGTACACATCGCCGGCAAAATAGCCGGAACATTGATGAACAACTCTTTCCCGTCATCAGATAGATAGACCGATGCCACTTCCAAATAATCATGCCCGATCTGCTCAGGGTGCTTCACCGAATACTCAGCAGATCCATAACTATGAGCGGAGTCGATATAGTTCCACTGCTGGACAAAAATGTGAGTGACACTCTCTGGATCCAGCGCCTGCTCAAACTTCACAGAGATCCCATTGCTGTATGCCTCCCACCCAGATGGCCCCAAATACTTCTTCCCAGTGTAGCGGACCCGATGCAAACAACCTTCCTTCACAGCAAAATCCCCCCACGCATCAAACCCCACCACATACAACTGACCATCTTTAGGACTCGTCGACAATCGCGCAGAGCCACTTGAAAACTCTCCCGGCAACATCTGCAGTGCAGCCTGAGGGCTGCCATTATTCTTATTGCGCATCACCTGATACATCCTCCCAGAGCCATAGCTCACCCCAACAATCGATTTCCCCAAAGGACCAAAGCTCCCACTATCCATAAACAAACGACTCCCCGGCGAGTTGTCCACGCCACGCGGCAAATAGAGAATCCTACGCAGCTTCGCAACCGACCCAGCATTCTCCGGATGCTGAGACTCAAAAATCGTACATGTCCCATTCCCTCTGTCACCCTCAGATGAATCACTCAAAACTAAGCCGTCAGCTCGCACACCCAAACCAAATGGATTCCTAGCCCTGTGCCCCACCACATCTAATTTCTTCCCATCCCGGCTCAGGCGGTGGGTCCCATTCACGTTGCTAAAATAAAAGTTTCCACCGGCATCAGTCTGCAGGTCATGTGCGTGGTCACTCGGCAGTCTAACACCCGTAAAGGGCTTCACCCTGTCAGCTTCACCATCCCCGTTTAGATCGGACACTTGTAACACTTGCGTCTTCGTCACCACATGCAAGACATCATCGACCATTTCCATCCCCAATGGCGTGTTCAACCCACTCGCAAAACGCTGCCACACCACCTCTTTCAAATCCCCATCTAAGCCTCGAACCCGCCACACATCCCCAACTAAACTCGAGACATAGGCCACACCTTTACTATCAAACGCAACCCCACACAAAGTCATGGGTGTCCCGTAGGGGTTCTCCACAGGCACAGGAATATCATCGATCTCATAAGCCGTCCCACTCGCTGCAGGATCAGCATTCAATACCCCAGCGACTTTGACCTCATCCTTAAAATACCTCTCCCCACCTGCTAAACACGCAGAAAGCTTCTCCAATGCAATTTCCGGAAACGTCGTTTCTTCCACCTCAAGCGCACTCGCCCAACTCGCTACTTGAACCTGATCACCCTTCTTTAAGGCAGAAAAATCTACCCAATAATCTCCACCTTCTTCCCTTACTTTCACTGTCCCTGGATCCCCAGAATACTGCACCTGATACACCACCCTTTGCTTCTCTCCACGAACCACACACCACCATGCATTGCCTGTCCGTGTCACCTTCACTTTCGGATTCTGCAGACGCACTGCCGCCTTCGCTAACTTATAACGCTTCGCACCTCCATCCTCCATCCACTCAAAATGCCTACTATAGATAGGCTTCCCACCCACTCTGCTGACGCGGGGACTATCCAACATAGCTACGCCGCCCACTGAACGACTAAAAACCACCGCATCTTGGTGCAAGTAGTAACCTTGCTTAGTCACCGTCATTGCCCCCCCCTCACCCCCATACCATTCCGCTCCAGAGTGGATAAAATAGTCCTTCCCATTGAGGGTCATTCCAAAGCCAAACCTATCCACCACATGCGCAAAGGCATGTACTGGAGCCCTGAGTTCTGCGTCTAACACAACTTTCTCAACCACAGGAGCGCCACCTCTCAAGAAACAAACTGCCTGCTTTCCTTCCTCTCCTGATACGATATATTGATCCCCTCCTTTTCCTCGATTCACCAGCCTGTGATAGACCGGCTCCTCCACTCTCCCCAGATACGCTGCCGATGTCTTCTCATTCGTCACACCCCAGTGCCCTCTCCTGCCCCCTTCCAAACCTGGATAGGGCAATAACAAGTCAGGGATCGTCGCCTGACTCAGATGGTGACGCGCCTGACGCGCATAAAAATCGTAGATGCGATACTGATTGATCGTGGCATCAGCAAATCGATGACCACGCCTCCCTAAATCTGTCTGAAAATGTGGCAACTCTGCAACCGGCTCTCTCAATGCCAATGCCCCATACTGCCCCTTCACCTCCTGCGCATGAACCATGCACAGTGCTATCAACCCCACGAATTTCAGATAATTTCTCATACACTTTGACGCCACTATTGCCTGGCTCTCATCCCCATAACAGTACCCTACGTCCCCGCACCCAACTACCTCTCATTGTGCACAAAACTAATACTCTAGTCTCACCCTCACAGGAGGTAACAACACAGCTTGACCCAAAAGGATCAAATAACGGTCCAATGGGTTCAGAAATAAAGGCGCGACAAAGAAGTCTCGCACACGCGGGACCACTGAAGAGAAACGGTGATTTATAAGCAAAGAGCCCGAGCCTCATTTGCTTTCGAGTCGCGCAATACATCAAGCCACAAAAAATGCATCATTCTATCTCTTTTGAAGTGCAATTTGGTATAAGACTCAGAATAGAGCACCGTACAGTCAACACACATGCAAAAGGAACGCATCCCATCTGACCCCAACCAATCTTTCCGCCTCTTTTCGTGGGAAGAGAGCTTGGAGAACATCCACTTGCACAGTGGCCACGGTGAGTCAACCCCACTCTCTGGTTTAGGCAATGTCTGGCACTACCACCCAGAAATTGAACTCACCTTCTTCACTCAAGGTGAAGGCATCCATTACATCGGCGATGACATCAGCGCCTTCGAGTCTCCAGAACTTGTCCTGCTTGGCTCGAACCTGCCACACCACTGGGATGTGGATCATTCTTCTGGATATTGCATCCAGTTCTCATTCACCCCCAGCTCCCCACTCGCCGGACTTCACGAAAGCAGCGACCTGACTAACCTGCTAAAACAAGCCGAACGCGGCTTGCTCTTCTCTAAAAATTGCCAGCAA
Source organism: Rubritalea tangerina (assembly GCF_042683245.1). Lineage (NCBI taxonomy): Bacteria > Pseudomonadati > Verrucomicrobiota > Verrucomicrobiia > Verrucomicrobiales > Rubritaleaceae > Rubritalea > Rubritalea tangerina. The sequence goes on along the minus strand of NZ_JBHUJB010000038.1, from coordinate 40,779 downwards.
GACATCCTCCCATTGATTGAAGAATGCATCCACCTCGACCCCATTCTACGACTCACGCATTTCCTCCAGATCCTTCACAGACTCAGTAAAGCTCGCGCCACCGCTCTCTCCTCTTACCTCCCTCAAGCCGCGAACCAATCCAAGAGCCCACAAATCAAAAATGCCATCCAATTCATTGTAGAAAATGCCACCAGAGAAGACCTATCACTCTCCCACGTGCTCGACCACGTCTCCATGTCCCGCGCTACCTTCTCACGCCAATTCCAAAAAGCTCTCGGCCTCAGCTACACCAATTTCATCCAATCTATCCGACTAGAAACAGCCAGACGACTCCTCACCACCACCAACCAATCCATCACTGAAATCGCCTACGCCTCCGGCTTCTCAAACCTCTCCCACTTCAACGCCCTCTTCAGAAAACGTTGGAACATGGCACCCAGCAGTCTCAGAAAAAAACTCTAATCAATCGCATTCAGAGCAAAGATCTAAAAACATTAGTGATGCCTACTCATCACTCTTCTGTTTCCTGAAAGTCAGTTCCTTTGGCTCAGACTTCTGATCAAATACATCACGCATCGATAGACGCACCTGATAGTCCTTTCCTCTATCCAACTTTCTAAGATCAAAAGTATGCTCACGCACGTGGGGATCCAGTTTTGAAATACTCTCAAGCACATTTAAATTGGGTCCTAACAAATCCAGCGAATAACCAAATTGAGGTAATCCTTTTTCCTCCACACTCCACTTCACTTTGAGCTTCCCTGCATCCTGCTGCAGCTGCATGCCCTTTAGTTTACCTGCCTCATAGCGTGGACTTTGATCTACCACGTTCACCGAAAAGAGAGCACTCGTCTTCTCTGGATAGGCGAGGGGCTTCTGGCTGCGAGCCTCTCCCCCAATTTCCATAAAATAATACGCACCCGTCGCGTCACGCTTCACACCTGCATTCCACTTATCTTGATGTAAAAACGATCTCCCCCCTTTTTTGAGATCCCAACTATTGACTGAAAACTTTGCCGTCCCAGCGCCGAGCCACTTTCCACTAGTCGTACGCCTCCAGTTACTGCGCAGGTGCATCCTGCGCGTCGTCCCTCCATTGCTCCCCCAATCTTCAATAAAGGCATCATTGCCCCCTTGAAGGCGAATATTCTTCTCTTTGACACCCACCGTGGAAAGGTGCCGCCAAATACCAGTCATCCCATCGCGCACAAAGAAGCCGTAGTGCGTCTCTTCGCCCACGGGCCAGCACCTAACAAGGTGGGTGTACCAGACACCTGTTTTCCAATACAGAGGGTCAGTCTTGTCGCTGGTCAGCTTCCACGTCTTCAGCCCCACACCTTCGCCACCAAAATGCTCGGACTGCATACCGTGCCCCAAATGCACAACATAGGGGAAATTCGCTGTATCCTTAGGGTCATCGACCTTATGCCAAATCGAAAAGATGTGCACTCGATTACCTCGCGAATCCAAGCTCTCTTGGATACCACCATAGCCATTACCCGTGCCATTCCCCTTATTGCCCAAAAAACCCAATGTCTCATAATACGTGGAATGCGCCAGACCATCAGCCGGAACTCTCACCTCACTAATCTGAATATCACCCAGTGCGGGCTCAGAATAATTGAAAAATAAATGAGAAGAAGGAGCGGAATCACCTGGCTTAGCCTCCACCATGACCCCGCCCACTAACATTGCCCCAATGACTCTCTGTGATTGTTTGAGTATACTCATAAGTAAATGTTCCTTGAAATGTCTGAGCAAGCGATTCCTCCTCCCGCTACAATGATGGAATGATCCAGCCATTGATCTTAGGGAATGGCTTCCACCATAGAGCCCATACTCTAAGAGAGCGAGAAATCTAGTGCTGCTAGACCCAAACTCATATACCAAGCCCCCCCAACCGTCACTACCCATCGCGCCTAGTAATCATTCTAATTATCGTATAACATCTCCGCCCCCCACAATCGCAACCGCATCATGAAATGTTCGAGGGCTACCCTCGTACTCCTGCTATATTCCATTGATATCCATCCACAGACCTCCATCCTCATTGCCTAACTCTTTTGAATGAAGACTACCTACACGATCGCCGTCACAGCACCATTCTGGATGGAGTATGCCTCTGAATTACTCAAAGGGGCACAGGCATATGCTAGGGAGCAAACCAATATGCGTGTGATTGCCCTCCCCATCCATGAACACGGACAGTCTCCCATCTCCTCGAAAGGCACGCATTTTGACGGCCTATTTGCATTTGCCAATGTCAAGGATCAGCAATGGATAGAAACACTCTGGAAAAATGGACTCCCCGTAGTGAATTCTAGCGGAGACATTCAGGACTCAGACATCCCGATGATTCGCCCAGAACCCATCTACCTCAAAGCCGCCGAATACCTAAAAAAACTCGGTCGCCAAGACGTCGCCTTTGTCTGCCCAGATCTCCAGAAGCATCCAGCCTGGAAACCCCTATGCGATGGGTTCCGACTAGATGTTCCAACATTAGGTCTCAACTCCCACATCTTTTCACAATGTGAAGTCGATCCCGGATACGCGCCCTCGCGTATCTTTGAAGCGCACCTAGAAACTGAGCTCATCGCATTCTTAAAAAAACTTCCCAAGCCTGCAGGCGTCTGGTGCCCGAATGACGAGCTCGCCGCCTTAGTATGTGAATGCGCGCGAATATCCGGTCTGTCTGTACCGCAAGATATTGCTGTCATAGGCACAGGCAACAGCCAAATTTCCCGCCTCTCTACCCCATCGATTTCTTCATTCAAACTTCCAGCTCAGACCATTGGATACGAAGGCATGCGCTTGCTACACCAACTCATTTTGGAGAAATACCCCCCAAAAGAACCCATACACATCAGTATCCCCGTCCCCCCCATCATTGAGCGAGAATCAACCATAACACAAGCCCCCGACCGCACTCTAACACTCGCGAGAGAGTTCATTCTAAACCATGCCTCAGACGGTATCACCATCAAAGATGTGCTCGCGCAAATACCTATGAGCCGAATGACTTTCTACAATCTCTATAAAGCTTCCTTTGGTTGCACTCCTGCCGAGGACTTGCGACGCAGCCGACTCGAGTCAGCAAAAAACCTCCTCGCATCTAGCTCGATGAACATCACCGAAGTTGCCTCAGCTTGCGGCTTCAACGAGCCCAATAAATTCTACGTTTTCTTTAAACGAGAAACCACTCTCAGCCCCAGCCAGTGGCGTGATGAAAATAACAAAACACACCCATAAACATCCTGAGTCCCAGCTTTGCCTATACCTAGCCCACGTAAAGGGCATTAGATAGAGCTTCCTAACAAGTTTGTGCCCGTCATGAGCTCAAATGGCGCCCCCATAGAGCATACCTTTGAAAAAAGTCACCCATGTCCCCCTAACATACAAATTTCTGGAAAAATTCCGAATCTATGCAAAAATACCCAAGATTATGAAAACACTCTGTCTCATCATCGCAGGTGCTGGAGCTTTAGCTCTAGCAAGTTGTGCTTCCACCTCTGGTTGCTCTGGAAAATCAAAAAGCTGCGGCACCGAAAAATGCTGTGGTAAATGTTCTTCCGGTCAGTGCCAGTGTGGCACCAAGCGCTAAGCCTCAACACTACCCTCAACGATCAAAGCCCCGCAGTGTCATACTCGGGGCTTTTTCTTGTGATCCAGAGTTGCCTCAACCACCGAGATGCGCCAAAAACACCCCCAGTATGGCAACACCACTCTACGGACTCCTCCTCGTCGGCGGCAAATCATCCCGCATGGGCCAAAATAAAGCCCAACTCATCTATCGCGATGACACCCCTGAGTGGTTGCGCCTCCATAGCCTCTTGAGCGCCGTCTGCCAGTCTACCTTTCTCAGCCACCCCGAAGACCAAGACTTTGGTGTCCCCTATATCGCCGACCCGGCCGATGGTCCACTCGCAGCCATCCATGCAGCCCAAGCCGCACACCCTGGTGCCCGCTGGCTCGTCCTCGCCTGCGACCTTCCATTGCTTGACTCTGAAACCCTCCAAAACCTCGTCGAACACTCCAACCAAACCCATCACGCTACCGGCTACCTGAGCCGAATCGACCAGCGCATCGAACCGCTTTGCTCCATCTACGAACCGAGCTCCCGCCCCCACATCGAGGCAGCCCTCAAAGCTAACACCTTCTGCCCTAGGTCCGTGCTTGAGTCACTAGACACCCACACACTCACACTCCCAAACCCACATGCGCTAGATAATGCCAATAGCCCCGCCGATGCTCTAGAAGTGCGCAGCCACCTCACCCAAACCCGCTCCAAAAAATCGGTCCAGATCCAATACTTCGCCCAACTGCGTGAACTCGCCCAATGTGATTCCGAGTCCATCACAACCGAATGCGTTACCGCTTCCGGGCTCTACGAAGACCTTAAGGCACGCTACCACTTCCCCCATAAGCAAAAACAACTCATGCTAGCCATCAATGACGACTTCGCTGACTGGGCCACCCCCCTCAATGAAGGAGACTCCATCGTCTATATCCCCCCAGTGGCTGGTGGATAGACTACACCAAATCAAGCCGTGTCTGATACCATTGAGCGAGACGGAATGGACGAATGGTCGGAATGAGCATGCAGAATATCAAGGCGGAGTGAAGGTCTCCCGCACGCGCGGGACAACTGAATGACAACGAAGCCAGATACAAAAGATGCCTCAGCCTCCCAAATCCCTTTGCCGCAAGGCAACTGACTCCATATCACCCTATCTATAACGGGCGGTGAAGCAATTTGTCCTCACAGCCCAGGTAATGGCGGAGAGCTTCCACACTCCCTAAGCTACCGTGGCCCTCAGCCACATAGCCACCGTGACCTCGCACGTATTCCTTCACCTCCTCCTGAGAATTACTCACACACGCTATCATCCCCGCGACCTCCGGATGTAACTTGTCGATGTCATTGTGCCCGTCGCCAATCGCAAAAACCTGCTCCACGGGCACTCCCACCCTACGGGCGAGTTCCTGTAAAGAACTCCCCTTGTGGTAATCTTTATGCGTGAAGCGCATGTAAATGGAATTCCTCAGCACCCCCACTAAACCATAGGATTGACGCTCCTGTTCCACAAACGCCGCTATGCCGAGCATCTCATCCTCCGAACTTGCTATAATCCCCGCGGGATCTCCCTCCTCCTCAATCCACTGCGCAGCCGTCTCATCCTCAATGTAGCGCTTCATCATCTCTATGAACTCCGCTGATTCCTCCATAAAATGCGCCATATCCCTCATATAATGAGCATGCCATTCCTCGACCCGATGCCACCTGCCAAATTGATCTCCAGCCGTGTATATCTCTCGCTCGCGTGCCACCAAAAAATCCGGCGCAAAGGGAAATCCCCCCTGCTGGAATCCTTCTAACATATAAAGCAGCGACCTCCCAGTGTTGATTGCCCACAACCACCCCTCGTCCCTCAGTCCCGCAATCGTCTCATAAAAAATAGGCTCCAACGACACCTCGTTCTCAGGTAAAAACAATGTCCCGTCAAAATCAAAGGACAATATCCCCTTCACCTCCTCTGGATACTCAAGTGGCTTCACCCCCACACTCTAACCACCGATCCTGAAATAGCAAAAAACATTTCCGCCACCTTCCACCACACCCCATTGCGCTATCCTTTCGCAAATGGACTCCTAGAGCGCCCCTTCCTCAACGACTTTCCAAACGCCCACCCACCGAGGCAATCCATAGCATGACCCAAGCACATCCGTCCCGGCCGTCTCAACCTCAGCGTCACCAACAACAAAATCACTAAAGTAAAAGCCGAATGACCCCACCCATTCATTTCTGATTTCTGATTTCTGATTTCTGAAAACTTCCACCTTTCTCCTCTCACCTTTTTCCTTTCACCTTTCACCTTTTTCCTTCTGACTTTCACCCATGTCCGATTCCTACTTCGACCAAACCAACAAAGCTCCCGACACAGCGTACGAAAATTCGCTTCGTCCACCCGACTTTGAGGCATTCCACGGACAAGAAAAAATCAAAGACCGCCTCACCCTCATGGTCGAAGCCGCCACTCAACGCGACGATGTCCTCGAACACGTCCTGCTCTCTGGCCCTCCAGGACTCGGTAAAACCACCCTCGCCAATATCATCGCCGGCGCCGCAGGCACCCAACTCCACACCACCTCCGGCCCCCAAATCGAAAAAGCTGGCGACCTCGCTGGCGTCCTCACCAACGTCCAAAAAGGGGATATCCTCTTCATCGATGAAATCCACCGCCTCCACCCCGCTGTCGAGGAATACCTCTACCCAGCCATGGAAGACTTCCGCCTCGATATCATCATCGACTCCGGCCCCTCCGCCCGATCGATCCAACTCAACCTCCCCAAATTTACCCTCGTCGGTGCCACCACCCGCGCCGGTATGCTCACCTCCCCACTCCGCTCACGCTTCGGCCTCGTCAATCGACTCGATTACTACTCGCACGACGAACTCGCCGTCATCATCACCCGCTCCGCCGGCCTGCTTAAAATTCCCATCAAACCCGATGGTGCCGCCGAAATTGCCTCGCGCTCCCGTGGCACCCCACGTATCGCCAACAACCTCCTGCGCTGGGTCCGCGACTTCGCCCAAGTCCGCAGTGATGGCACCATCGATGCCGAAACCGCCCACAATGCCCTCGCCATGATCGAGATCGATAACGATGGGCTCGATGAAATGGACGTCCGCATCCTCGAAGCCATGATCTACAAATTCAGCGGAGGCCCCGTAGGCCTTAGCTCCATTGCCGTCGCCGTCGGTGAAGACGCCTCCACCCTCGAAGAAGTCCACGAACCCTTCCTTATCATGCAAGGTTTCGTCAAGCGCACCCCTCGCGGCCGCGTCGCTCTCCCCGCCGCCTACGCCAAAATCGGCGCCCCCATCAGTAAAAACCAAGACGAACTCTTCTAGACCTAGCTGACATCACATTACTGACGTATCAGCTAAGTGATGAACATCATTGCAGAAGGCCACCTTCCTAGCCAATAAAGCTAGTCTGCTGACAGAGAAGTAATCGACATCATTGCGAAAGGTAATTTTCCTGATCAATAAGGCCAGAGGAACTCCTAAAGAAACATTCAAGACCCAAGCACTTGAAAACCTCAACGAGGTTTCGGCTCCAAGCCCAGAGTGGCAAAGCCAACTCTGGGAACTTGCAAAAAATCAACACGAAGTCTGAAAGACTTCAGGCATAGAAGATGGCTCAACACCCAGTTGACATCACGCGAGGCCAAATGCACCCGAAGAATCTAAAAACAAACACTTTGCTCTATTTAAACAATAAATTCCTTGACCCAAAGCACAAGCGGTGGTTATCTCCGCGCCCACAACAAATTTCAAGATTATGGCAAAAGTATGTAGCATCCGCGGTTCCAAGGTTCGCGTAGGTCGCAAGATCCACCGCTCCGGTCTCGCAAAGAAAAAAGGCGGTATCGGTCGTCACGTAACGAAGACCGTCAAGCGCACCGTGTCTCCAAACCTTCAAACTAAGCGTATCTTCGTTCCAGAACTCGACCGCTACATTCGCGTAAAACTTACGGCGAAAGCGATCAAGACCATCAACAAGAACGGCGCATACGCAACACTCAAAAAAGCAGGCCTCATCTAAGCCCGCTCACACTGAGTCCATTCAATTTCCAAACGACGTGTCCACCTCGGACACGTCGTTTTTTTTTGCACACTCATCCACAAAACTAAGCCCATCTACTCCAGCCCCCCCTTCAACCCAATTTGCCATCCATTATTTCGCTTATGCACAGTGATTTTAAAAAATTAAATGGTAACACTAAGTAGACTAATGACATACTATAAAGACATACTTAGTACCACCAGCGCACTCAGCCTCCTCCCCTCGCTTCCCCCTCAGGCCCAACCAGTGCCGCTACAGCCAAAACACCTTCTATCTTAACCCAATCTTAACAAAAAAGTCTGACTATTCTCTTGAAGCCACCACCCCCTAAACGCTAGCTTCCTGTATCCAAAATTTGAGATCCACCATCTCTCCTCAGCCATTCCCCTTAACCTAAGAAAATACACCATGAAAAAGATCCAAATTGCCGGGCTCTCCGCCCTCACCATCTTCGGCTCTCTCTCTGCCGTAAACGCTCAATCCGCTACCACCGACCCAGTCGGGTACACCACTGTCACCTGCCTCGCGAACTCTGATACCATCGTTTCAGTTCCATTCCTGAACTCAACCGATAGCATCTCTTCATCAGTTTCGGGTTCCGCTACAGCCGATGGCACAAAAGCGGAATTCACCATGTCAGGAGTTTCCGGTCTCACCACTGACCAATACGCAACCCTATATTACGTCCGTTTCACTAGTGGAACTCTCGAAGGTAACGTCTACCAAATCACCAACAACGGCGCAGACTCAGTAAAAATTGAACTCAATGGCGACGCCTCTACTGACATCACCAGTGGAGACACATTCAAAATCTACAAATTCTGGACTCTCGGCTCTCTCTTCCCAGTGGGTAATGATACGATCGAAGAATCCACAGGCAATCTTGCCTTTCAGCGCAAGTCATCAATTCTCCTTCCGGACAACACTTCAGACGGCATCCAACATGCTCCTGCTGCAACTTATTTCTTAAAAAGCACAGGTTGGACTAACAACTCAAACACATCTGAAGATTCTTCAAACGTTATTCTATGGCCTGACACATATTTCATCATCCGACATAGCTCACTTGTGCAATCTGCTACAACATATACGGCTACTGGCACCGTAGATACCCACGCTAAAACTAGTATTCCACTCTCAACAAGAACAGATGGTCCTCAAGACAACTACGTTTCCATACCCAGACCTATCGATGTGAAGCTAAACGAGCTTAATCTTTTTGAAAGTGGCTCTTTCACACCTAGTACTGGAAACCTATCCTTTCAACGTAGAGACCAGTTGTTAGTATTCGACAACGGTGTACAAGCTCAACGCAAGGCTCCATCCAAGATCTACTTCCACAATGGTACAAATTGGGTCGACAATGGAAACGTCACCGGTAACGCAGATGAAGCTATTATAAAAGCAAGCCAAGGCATCATTATTCGTAAGTACCAAACTAATGATGGCGCCACCATTTTTTGGAACAATACTCCAACATACTAAGTCTCTAACGATATGATTAAATCAAAAAACACATTAGCTGCAAGCCTCTTAGCTGCAGCAGTAACAACGAGTAAGCTTGCAGCATCGGTCACACTTACTTTTCAAGGAGGCGTTCTTTCTGATTCTGATGGCATAGCTTTAGCCAACGGTAGAACAGTTGCCATTTTTGCCGACACCAGCGAAGACGGCTTCCTTCCTGGCAACAACGCGCTTGTAAACCAGACTTTAACTGAAGGCGCATTTTACGGTGGTGACCTACTTCTCTCTCTTTTTACTATTGATTCAACTGCCACAGGCTTTGCTGGGGGTTACCTCCATGAAGAAGCTAATATCACCTATAATGGAGGTAATTTTGATGAGGGAACAATCCTTGGCCTTTACTGGTTCGAAAACGGTACCGCTGTAGGAGATGATTACGGAGTTTTTACTTCTACAGTGATCGACACAGCTTCCTTTGGCACTAGTGCCCTTCAACTTCCTGCCGATGGATTCAGTTATGACGTAGCATATTTCGATGAAAATATTGTTGGTCCCGGTAGCATAGGCAAAGCTGAAGACTTCAAGGCAGCTCTCACCTTCACAGCAGTGCCAGAACCATCCAGCATCACTCTACTCGGTCTTGGTACAGTAGGTTTCCTTCTCCGTCGCCGTCGCTAAAGACCACGTCGAATAAGGACACGTATTTTCTCCCGCCCTCCCACCAGAGGGCGGGCTTTTTTTTGGAGTGCGCAAGCTTGCTTGCGCTTTTGCGGATCGCTGAAGCTTGCTTCAGGCGGCAGCCACTCCCACAGGAAAATCCAAACCAAAAAATCCTCCCTCCACCCGAGAAACACTTCTCACTCTCAGCTTTTGCGGATCGCTGAAGCTTGCTTCAGACGGCAGCCCTCTCCCACAGGAAACTTCAAACCAAAAACTCCTCACTCCCCTAGAGAAAAACTTCTCACTCTCAGCTTTCGCGGATCGCTGAAGCTTGCTTCAGACGGCAGCCACTCCCACAGGAAACTCCAAACCAAAAAATCCTCCCTCCACCCGAGAAACACTTCTCACTCCCAGCTTTTGCGGATCGCTGAAGCTTGCTTCAGGCGGCAGCCCTCTCCCACAGGAAACTTCAAACCAAAAACTCCTCCCTCCACCCGAGAAACACTTCTCACTCTCAGCTTTTGCGGATCGCTGAAGCTTGCTTCAGGCGGCAGCCCTCTCCCACAGGAAACTTCAAACCAAAAACTCCTCACTCCCCCAGAGAAAAACTTCTCACTCTCAGCTTTCGCGGATCGCTGAAGCTTGCTTCAGACGGCAGCCCTCTCCCACCCCAAAAAGCCTCTCCCTAAAACTCCCCCGAGAAGCAAGCTTCTCTCGCCCCCAGAGCACAAGCAAGCTTATGCACTCCACAATCCCCTCACCTAGCGTGCTCTTTGATTCAAAAGTCGTCTCGAACCCGAAGCGTATCAGTCTTAAAACTATTCACTGTATGATAATAGCTAGTGTCTGCGACACGTTCAAACCAACGCGCTGAACACCATGGATAGAGACTCGCTTTCCTTACTAATCCATGATGCACCGCATTTTCATTCACATACTTCAATCTTGCGTAGTGAGATGTCTCGTAGGTAATCAGTGAGTCCCAATAGTTAAACCACACTCTACGTCCCGGACTCCCATCAATCTGGTTCACAAAACGCGCACTGACACTATGCAGATGCTGGATGAATCTGCGCAACTGAGGCTCATCTGGAGACAGAGCAATGAAATGGTAATGATTAGGAAATACAGCCCAAGCCTGTAGTTGCCATTCATATTTTTGAGCGAGCTCAAGCAAGACATCCTGCAAATAGGCTAACTGCTTCCAGCTCTTGAAGAAATGCTCTTTCCCCATCGTCCCCGCAGTGACCATATAAATCCCTGAATCGCGTGTATAATGTGGTGGCGCATGTGGCCAAAATTGATTGTTAGACATAATCTAACACCTTACCACAGGACGCAAGTCTCTCGGAGTGCGCAAGCTTGCTTGCGCTTTCGCGGATCGCTGAAGCTTGCTTCAGGCGGCAGCCCTCTCCCACAGGAAACTCCAAACCAAAACCTCTCCCTCCGCCAGAGAGAAACTTCTCACTCTCAGCAGGCGCGGATCGCTGAAGCTTGCTTCAGGCGGCGGCCCTCTCCCACAGACCCTCCTATTCCTCAACCACACAGGGAACAAGGATCCCATCCTTCATCCCGTGGATCTTCTTCTTATCAGCGGGGACAATGGTCGCAAGCGTACCACCCAGCTGAGTTTCACCAGCATCATTCGTGAAGTAGTATGGGCAAAGTCGCACTCGCCCTAACATGAGCTTTTCCTCACCGGTATCGGGGTCAAAATACGGATGCTCCACCACGCGGCCTGCGTGATATTCTTGCATGACCCACGGTTGATGATCAAAAGCGTAGGTCGCATCCTCTATCGCCTCAGCCCACTCCTGGCGCGGCATATCGTGACCGATCTTCACACTCTTAGAACCCCAGGCCAACTCACTAAAGCCACTCACCTTCACGACCAAGCGTCGTTCTTTCTGGCTCATTTGCCCGACCTCTTTCCACGAATGCACCCCCAGCCTCGGCAAGGCCGCATGCGGCGGCAATTCCTGAGGGTCCATCATCCACCCGAATGGCACGACTTCACGCACACGCTCAAGGTGCTTCGCTCGCATCGACTCTTGCCATAAACCACGCAATGCTGGCGTCCATAATAAGGCCAACCAAAGCTTTTCTTCCAAGTGTGGCTTGCAGGGAGAAGTCAAATGCCCCTGCTGCGCCAACGCTTTCGCCGCCGGGATATTCTCCCAATCAAACCACTCAAAAAAGCGATAACTCGCATCCTCCGTCGCCTGCGCTGACTCCGCTGACTCCACACGATACCCATCACCTAACTGACGAGCCAACCATTCCATCTCAGGTCGATAGTCAGCACTTTCCTCCGAATGCAATATCCTACCACCCTCAGGCATCAGCGATTTGAAACCATCTAACACACCATCGCGGCCACCAAAAACTTCATAGCCAGCATCAGCATAAAGCTGGCTCAGCCACGTAGTGATCCCCATCCCCCCCGGCACACTGTCCAGCTCAGTCAGAGCAAATCCATCTTCTGTGAGAATCAAGTCTGGGCGAATCACCCTAGGCTGCACGTCGCGTAACGAAGCATCACGCTGTTGCTCTACTATCCATTGCGGCTTCCCAGCATCAAGCACCTCAGAGATCCAGCGCGGCACGCGCCCCATAGCGGATCGTTGATAAATCACATCACTAGCGCGCTGAAAATTGGCCAACACATGCCCAAGCGACGCCACCTTTCTCGCTTCCTTCTTGCTCAACACAAAAGGTCGCGGAGAAAAAAGCCACTCAGCCCCTTCTCGAAGTCCCGAGTCAGGCAAAGCCGCTTTGATGTCTGATTCCGTTAGGCTCATAGTTTCTGATGCGATAATTAACTTCCCACGTTCAATCTCACAATTGCCACGATGAGGAATCTTGATTCAACCATGCGTGGCAATGCCATTTTAAGCCGTGGTCAGCATACCATCGCTGGCTCACTAGATATCGAGGAAGTTTTGTAGCATTTGCTTACCGTGCTCGGTGAGGATCGACTCTGGGTGAAATTGCACACCATGCACTTCAAGCTCCTTGTGCTTGAGCCCCATGATCACACCATCCTCAGTCTCTGCCGTCACCTCCAAACAATCCGGTAAGCTCTCGCGCTTCACCACCAAGGAATGGTAACGAGTTGCCGTAAAGGGACTCGGTAGACCCTTGAACACACTCTTGCCAGTGTGAAAAACCGGTGATGTCTTGCCGTGCATCAAGGCATCCGCGCGCACTACCTCACCACCAAACACCTGCCCGATCGATTGGTGGCCAAGACAGACACCAAAGATCGGTATCTTCCCAGCAAACCTCTCAATCACCTCCAAGCTAATACCCGCCTCAGTCGGCGTGCATGGCCCAGGTGAGATACAAATGTGACTCGGCGCAAGCGCTTCAATCTCCTCAAGACTGTACTTATCATTGCGCACCACCTTCATCTCCTGACCAAGCTCGCCAAAATATTGCACGAGATTGTATGTGAAGGAATCGTAGTTATCGATGACTAACAACATGATCTCTTATCCTTGTACTTTATCGCTGCTTGCGATGGTTTTTGCTAACTCTACCGCGCGTAACATCCCCATGGCTTTGTTGCATGTCTCGTTATACTCGTAGGTTGGATTGCTGTCCGCAACCACACCTGCACCAGCCTGAACATACACCTTCTCATCTTTCACAAGACAGGTCCGCAGCGTGATACATCCGTCGTGACTACCATCCCATCCGAAATAACCAACAGCCCCAGAGTACGTGCCTCGCTTATTCTTCTCCAAACTATTGATGATCTGCATAGCCCGAATCTTAGGCGCACCACTCACGGTCCCTGCCGGGAAAGTAGAACGCAGCACATCGTAAGCACTGAAGCCTTCAGCCAAATCACCATGCACATTCGAAACAATATGCATCACGTGGCTGTAGCGCTCAACAATCATGAAATCATCTACAGACACACTCCCGTGCTTCGCGATACGCCCCACATCATTGCGCGCTAAATCCACTAACATCAAATGCTCAGCGCATTCCTTCTTGTCAGATAACAAATCCGCAGCAAGCGCATCATCTTCTTCTTGAGTCTTCCCCCTCCAGCGAGTGCCAGCAATCGGACGGATGTCAATACGCCCAGCAATCGAACGCACATGCACCTCAGGCGAACTCCCGACGAGTGCAAAACCATCCAGCTGCAAAATAAACATGTACGGCGAAGGGTTCACATGACGTAAAGCTCGGTACAAATTCACCGCAGACCCATCGTAGTCAGCCTCGAACCTTTGGCTAGGCACCACCTGAAAGGCATCACCCGCGGCAATGTATTCCTTCGCCTTCACCACCATCTCCTCATACTCAGCCTGCGTCGTGTTGCTGCGCCCCTCCGGCTCTGCATATTCCACCAAGCCATTGAGTGGCGCCACATGCACCGCCTCATCAAGCTTCTCAATCATCGCCCCAATCTTACCTACCGCATCCGTATAGGCAGCATCAGCTGATTCAAAATCATCTAACAAGGCATTGGAAACCACCAAAAGACGACGCAACTTGTGATCAAAGACCAGCATCGTCTCAGCCAACATAAACACAGCATCAGGCAAACCGAGGTTGTCCTCCGGCACCTCAGTGATCGTTGGCTCGAATTGCTGCACAGCATCGTACCCGAGGTAGCCAACCATCCCCCCGTAGAAGGGAGGCGCATCGCCGTGACTCACCGGCTTATAAGGAGCCATTAACTTTTCCAACTCCGCTAAAACATCGCGCTCCGCAGTGATAAATTGTGTCTCGTTACCAACTTGCCACTCGATCTCTTTTCCATATGCTTTGAACACGGCGCGTGGGGCACTTCCTACAAATGAGTAGCGACCACCAGCGTCAGTACTCTCAGCACTCTCCAACAAAAACGCACCTCTTTCCTCCGCAATCTTCAGATAAGCAGAGACAGGCGTCTCAAAGTCGGCAGCAAGCTGAGCATACACAGGAACGACATTTCCACGCTCAGAAAGCGTACGAAACTCGTCGAGACCAGGTTTGACAGGCAGTTGATTCACGCCGTGAGAATGCTCCAGCTCCGCTAACATGCAAGTGAGAAATGTCGCTTCTCACTGCTATTCGCACGCTTTCTCACAATTCAACTGACACAGGCAAACAATTGCCGATAATAGACAAATACCATGCGCAGTCAGATCATAGCTCTATCCCTCGCCATCACTAGCGTCGCAACTTGCCAAAACCAAGCCATACCTAGCTCCATCGACCTGGCTCCCTATCAGCAAAAAATCAACAATGCATTCCTCACCAATGGCGCCACCCCCGAACAAACACAAAAAGCCACCCAAGCCCTTGGCCTAAATACCATCACCCATGCCAGCCAAACCACTCAGCTAGTCAATGGCGCCTATCAAAGCACCCTCACACTCAAACGCCCCCAGCGTGGCATCTTCCAATGCTTCGGTACCCCGTCCACTGACGCGCTCCCATTTTATGCGCCCGCAAGCACAGATATCGCCCTCCAGCTCTCACTCGACCTTAGCCACTTCGAAGACCTCTACCTCGCCTACCACTCCGCACTCAACCAGAGAGATCAAGCCCGTGCCTGGCTCGACCAACCCATCGGCTCGCTCACCCTCGCCCAACACCTGAAAGAACTGCACCCCCGACTCCACCTAACCATCGACTTCGAAGACGATACCTCCCTAAACCTCGGGAACAAATCCATCGGCCGCCCACAATGCCTCCTGCGAATCGATGGTATGAGCCGCCCCCTTGAAAAACTCCTCCAGCACTACGTGAAGACACGTGGCGTTCCCTTCAAAAAAAATCCAGCAGGCAACTACCAACTCCCCGCCTACCTCGCAGAAGCTATGGCCAACTACCTTCCAGTCATCCGCTTTAACCACACCTCAGACCAAACCATCATCGCCTCCAGCACTCAGACACTCGAACGCATGGCCGACCGCGATGACGAAATTGTCGATGACCCCAATTTTCTGAAAACCTGGCAGCCAATGCCCGCTCGCGCTCACAGCAAACTCTACATCTCCAAACGTGCCGTCCACGGCTTCAGACTCCTCTTCCAGCAGGCAATGAAAGAAAAATGGACCGACAACCCCATCATCATCGAAAACAAACTAGCACTCACCGCTGCTGTCAACCAGCTCGATGCAACGGAATTCGGGCTTGCCTTCGCCCTCGTGTCCGACGAAAAGCAAGACACACTTCACGTCCATAGCCCTATTCCTCTCAGCTTATTCCTCTGGTTTCTCGCTAAATGACCATCAACGAAACGCTCTTCACCGCCATCGACTTCGAATCCGCTGGCACCGCCCCCGGAAAAACCGACGCCCCCGTCCAAGTCGGTACCTGCTCATGGTCACCAAACACCGGCATCACGGACACCTGGATTTCCTACATCCACACCGAACAAGACATCACGTGGTCAGCCCAAAAAGTCCACGGCATCACCCGCCAAGACCTCCGCCACGCCCCCAAACTCATGATGCTCTGGCCCAAAATTAAAAAACGCCTCAAAAACCACGCCGTCGTCGCCCACGGCCATGGCACCGAAAAACGCTTCCTCAATGCCTTCCCTGGACATGGATTCGGCCCCTGGATCGATACCCTCCAACTCACACGCGCCGCCTGGCCAGAACTCCCCAGCCACTCGCTCGGCGACCTCTGCATCAGCCTCCAGCTCGAAGAAAAAGTCAATGCACTCGTCCCCAAAAAAACCTGGCACGATGCCCTCTACGACGCAGTGGCCTCAGTCGTCCTGCTCGAAAAAATCATCGCTGACTTCTCACTTGAACAAGCCCCACTCTCCTGCCTCGAGTCCCCAGACACCCGAGCTTGGCACGCGCTGCGTCCCTAATTCAAAATAGCCCCACCACCAATGGCTCTTTTCTCAAGCCACATTGAGAAACAAGATTGTGGCCACCGCGTGATTTCTGTTAGCATGCTGTATGCCCTCTAATAAAATCACTCCAGATGAACTCAATGCCCTGATGGCTTCGGTCGACTCACTCCTAGTCATCGACGTCCGCCTCGACGACGACTTCGCCTACCAGCATATCCCAAAATCCCTCAACAATGCCGTCTTCGAAATGGCCTTTGCCGAACGTATGGCACAAATCGCCCCCAACCCACGCACACCCATCTGCGTCTATGGATCTCAAGAAGGGAGCCTAGAATCCGCCGAAGCTGCCGCAAAACTTGTCCGCCTAGGCTACGAACGAGTCTACGACCTCCATGGCGGCATCGACGCCTGGGCTCACAGCGGCCACGCCATTGTCAACGGCGACGGCTCACCACCCACTCCTCCCAAACTCAGCGACGGCGTCTATCAAGTTGACCTCGATAACTCCCACCTCAAATGGATCGGCCGTAACTTGCTCAACTCACACCATGGATCCATCGCCATCACCTCCGGAAAGATCGAAATCCAAAGTGGCTCGCTCGTCGACGCCCAACTCGAAGTCGACTTCACCAAAATCACTTGCGATGACCTCCAAGGCTCCGAGTGGCATGACGTCCTCATCGCCCACCTCGAAAGCGATGACTTCTTCGATACCGAACATTTCCCCGCCGGTGGCTTTCGCCTAACAGACTCCGAGACACTGGCCGACCTCAATTCCGGCGCCCTCAACCTCAAACTAGAAGGAGACCTCGTCATGCGCGGCCAAGTCCATCCAGTCACCCTCAGCGCCTCCGCTGGCATAAGCCCTGATGGCCAACCCGCCCTCCAAGCACATTTCTCAATCGACCGCACCCACTGGGGAATGCGCTATGGCTCAGGAAAATTCTTCTCACGCCTCGCCGGCCACCTCGTCAATGACCAGATCGAACTCGAACTCAAAATCATCGGCAAGTCAGACACCACACTAGCTTGAAGCATTCCTCCACCAACAAACGGATAATGAAGCTGATAGTTCATACCAGAAGAACAACACGGTACAACGCACAGGAATACTTGCCCCTCTAACCATAGCCCCCAACCAGAACTGAATCCGGACCTCACAAAAAAAGTAAACCAGAACTTCTGCGTCTCTCGTTGACAGAAGATCCCTGAAACCTATCCATTTCACTGGGCGTACTTCTTCCCAAGCTTCAGCTAACAACGAATATAACATTCATATGAAACCATTCATTCACCTCCTAGCACTACTCATCATCACCAGCTTTTCACTCAAAGCTGAGGAAGCCTTCGAGACGCGATTCACCCAACAACTAACCACCTTTATAAAGTCTCTCGACCAAGAGCAGCGCGAACAATGCCTCTTGCCCGCCAATGACAAACGCCGATGGAAAATGCAATACACCGGAGGCAAACGCGCCGGCCTGCAAATTGGAAAACTCACCCCCGAGCAGAAAGTAGAATTCGAAAAAACCATCAAGCTCGTGCTCTCAGAGGAAGGCTGGGAAATGGCTACCAAAGTCGCCCAACAAGACGGCGAAGTCGGCCTCAATAAATACTACATCGCTTGCTTCGGTGACCCAGCGAAAGACAAACAATTCGCATTCAGACTCGCAGAACACCACCTCACCATCGTCAACCTCATCCTCCGCGAAGGAAATACCAAAGAATTTGGTCCCATTCTCCTCGGCTCCAACCCACCAGAGCTCTGGAAGAAAGATGAAGAAGCACTCATGCAGCTCTGGAAAGATGCCAATGACCCCAAGCTACTCATCAAAGGTCGAGGAGCCATCTCAAGCCGCCCCATGCCGCAAGGCGACGGCCAAGCATACGCATCGCTCAACCCTAAGGCTCAAAAGCAGTTAGAAGCCGCATGGCAGGAACGCCTGAGAATCTTCACCCCTCCCGTCCAAGCCACCCTCACCCGCTTGCTCAAAGAAAATGGTGGCTTCGAGGCCGCCAAAGTCGCCTTCTACAACCAAGCCCCCGAGCAACGTTGTATCAATGGCGGCAAGTGGGACTTCAACTGCCAAATCAACAAGCTGCTCTGGGATTATGAAGGAAGCCGTGGCCACATCCATATGAGTCTCTGGGTCAAACAATAGGCCCATCAGCCCTTCAGAGCTCTCACGTGTGCTTCCACACAGTCAGCTAACAAAGGTGGCTCATACCCTCCTTCTAACACGGAAAGTACGCGCCCCTCGGACCATTTCGCTGCATACTTGCTCACCAACTTTGTCAGGGCTGCAAACCCCTCTGGGCTCACATTCAAATCGGCAAGTGGATCTCCCTCTGCAGCATCGAACCCTGCGCTGATGATGATCAACTCAGGCTTGAATGCCTTAAGCTTTGCTTTCAAAGGTGCCCCCCAAGCTTCCAAGATTTCAGCATCACCCGCACCAGCTGCTAAGGGCACATTCACCGTCGTCCCCTTCCCCTTGCCAGCCCCCACCTCATTTGCCTGGCCACTCTGCGTGAATAAACCTAACTGGTGGGTGGAGAAGTACAACACGCTCGGGTCATCATAGAAAATCTCCTGCGTCCCATTCCCACAATGGACGTCCCAATCGAGAATGGCCACGCGTTCGATACCATAGTTGCTCTGGGCATAGCGCGCCGCGATCGCCACATGGTTAAAGATGCAGAACCCCATTCCGAGGTCCGCCGTTGCATGGTGCCCAGGTGGGCGTACCGCACAAAAGACGTGATCCACTTCACCCGTAAATATCGCATCCACCGCATTGAGTACCCCACCCGTAGATAACACCGCCGCATCATAACTATATTCACAGATCGCCGTGTCCCCCGTGCGCAAACGCTCCGCAAAATTCTCCACATCCATCTTCACCATGTCGTGGTAATGTGCCGAATGCACCAATGTCACCTCAGCGACAGATGCAAATCGGTCATCAATACGCTTCATCTTCGGAAATGCCGAATCTAAACGATTTAACACAGATTGATAACGCACAGCTGACTCTGGGTGGCCAGGTCCTGTGTCGTGCTTCAACAGTTCCTCAGAACTCCAGAGTGCTACCTTCGCCGCTTTCTTGCGCTTCTTCCTCACCGGCTTAGTCTTCACCGCCGCCTTCTTTGTCGGCTTACTCACCTCTGCCTTCCCACGTTTCGCCCTCTTCTTCTCCCATTGCTCAGCCTGTTTCACCAAACTCGCAACCGACATCGTAAACTCATCACTGTCGTCACCTGGCACCCGCTCGCGCTCCGCCCCCCTATTCATAAATAATTGAATCATCGGCTCGTTGCGCTTCTGCACCGATGCCCAAAATGTCTCCACCCCTCGCTCTTGAGCAATCTTCGCAATCTCCGAGAGTAAGAAATTCGCAATCCCCTTTCGCCGCGCCTTCTCATGTACCAAAAAGGCCACTTCAGCACTCTTGCCACCAGAATCGAGGTAAAAACGCCCCACCGCCCGCAACAACTCACGGTGGTTGTCCCGGTAAAAAATCCCCAATGCCAAATCGTGAGATTGATCCACTGCCGACATCCTATACGCCGACCCTTCGTCCAGCACAGGCATGGCATGCCCATAACGTAAACGAATCGTCTCCTCATCTTGGGCATAGAAAAATTGCTGCAGCGAACGCACGTCACTCGGGTGCATCGGCCGCATCATATATTGGATGCTTCCAAACTCTACCCGCTTGATGTCAATACCCGCATCCTTGTCGTGAATCCCCGATGGGTTGAACCCATAAATCTCTGGAATCCATTTCTGCATCCGCGCCCCCTCAAGCAACGACTCCCGAACATCCGGGTGCGCAATCTCCACCAAACGTAACACCCGCTGGCGAATCGTCTGCCCAACCAAATTCGCCACTCCATACTCGGTCACCACATAGTGCACATCACCACGTGAACTACACACCCCACTGCCGGAAGTCAGGCCAGTCACGATCCTGCTGGATCCATCCGAGTCACACGAAGCCAAAGCAATGATTGGACGCCCCCCCTCACTCATCGCTGCTCCCCGAATGAAATCCTGAGTCGCCCCAATCCCTCCGTAAAACCGATGCCCGCGAGAATCCCGCACCACTTGCCCGGTCAAATCAATCTCACGCGCTCCATTGATCGAGACCATCTGTCGGTTCTTTGCAATCCGATGCGGGTCATTTGTCCACTCACTCTTGTGTAACTCGATCTCCTTATTCTCGTGCACGAAATCGTACAACTCTTGCGACCCCAGACAATGGCTCGCCACACTCACCCCCTTCTGGTACGCCTTCTTCGCATTCGTGACCACCCCTGCCTTCACTAAATCCATCATCTCATTGGTGAAACAACCAGTGTGAATCCCCAAGTCACTGTGCTTCCCCAAAGCCCTCAACACCGCCTGTGGACTATTCCCCATGCTCACTTGGAGCGTTGAACCATCCTCAATCAATTGCGCCGCATACTCACCAATCTTCTTATGATGCTCTTTATATTCCCATTGCTCTAAGTACGGTAACTCAGCATCGCACTCGATATAGTGGTCAATCTGCGCCAATGGAATGCGCGTGTCACCATACGTCATCGGCACATGCTTGTTGATCTGCGCCACCACCTTCTTGGCCGACTTCAACGCAGAATAGATCACATCCGTACTCAATCCCAGCGAGACATACCCATCCGCATCCGGCGGACTCACCTGAATCAATGCCGCATCCAAGGTGATCACACCGCTCTTAAATAACCGTGGCACCTCCGACGTCGGACACGGCGTGTAGTCAGCCCATCCTTCCCCCACGGCCTCACTCATTCGACGCGATAAAAAAAAGCTGTTCGTCCGAAAATTCCCCTCATAGCGGGCCTCCACCCACGGTAAATCCCCAAGCGTGTGTATGTGCAATAATTCCACATCCTGAAACTTTTCCGATTGCTCCAGTAATTGATCAATCAATGCAAATGGCACCATCGCTCCGCCTCCTATGAAGACCCGCCCCCCATTCGGAATGATCTTTTTCCATGGTAATGACTGCATGCCGCATTCCTAGCACGATTGCCCACCCGCGGCCACCACGAATGCCCAACCATCAGCCCAATTTCAGCCCACCCGTGACTCCCCTACTCTATACTTCCATCCATCCCACCCACAAATCTCCACCCGCCGCCGAGATTTCGATTGACACTTGACCGCAAGACTCCTAGTTTGCCCGCCCCTTCCCCACGGCTGAAATATCCAATGCATTTCTGACCGTGACATAAGGACAACCAAGAAAACGATAAAATGAAAACATTCTCCGCCAAAGCTCAGGACGTTGAGCGCAAATGGTACGTGATCGATGCCGCTGACAAAGTGCTCGGTCAGGTCGCTCGTGAAGCAGCAGTGCTCCTCCGTGGTAAGCATAAGCCAATCTTCACACCACACGTTGACACAGGTGACAACGTCATCATCATCAACGCTGAAAAAGTCGTCCTCACAGGCAACAAGGAAACTCAAAAGATCTACACAGCTTACACTGGATACGTCGGTAACCAAAAAGTAGAAACACCTAAGAAGGTGCGTGAGCGTCACCCAGAACTCCTCGTCGAACGCGCAGTCAAGGGCATGATCCCTCACAACAAGCTTGGTAGCGCAGTCTACAAGAAGCTCCACGTATACGCTGGCACTGAGCACCCACACGCTGCTCAGAACCCAGAAACTTTTGAAATCGCCTAATCATTCATTTTAATCATTTTCACATTATGAGCGAAGCAACAACATTCTCCGCAACTGGTCGTCGTAAAAACGCAGTAGCACACGCATGGGTCACTGAAGGTACCGGCCAAATCACTATCAATAAGCGCCAGTTCGAAGACTACCTTCCTACGATCACTCTTCAAAACGCAGTACTTGCACCATTCCAAGTCACTAACCTTCTTAACAAGTTTGACGTTCGCGTTTCCACCAAAGGTGGCGGCATCAACGGTCAAGTAGGCGCTATCCGCCTCGCTGTGGCACGTGCTCTCATCCAGCACGACCCAGAACTTCGTCCAGCACTCAAAGAAGCTATGCTCCTTCGCCGTGACCCACGTATGAAAGAGCGTAAGAAAGCTGGTCAGCCAGGCGCACGTAAGCGCTTCCAGTTCTCCAAGCGTTAATCCGCATCAGAGAATTGGGATGGTTCCCAATTTTTACAAAATCCGCATCTCCTCTCGAGGTGCGGATTTTTCTTTTGCCCACAGACCTGATGGACACCACTTCGTGATTCAAAAGAATCAAATGACGGTGCAATCTGTTCAGAAATTATACCATTGATCGAAACGGAATGGACGAATGGTCGGAATGAGCTTGCAGAATATCAAGGCGGAGTGAAGGCCTGATGTGGGCATCAGAACTGAATGACAACGATGACATTATGCAAGATAATCCGATTTACTCTAAAATCGCGAAGCGCAAACTTCACAGGACTAAACCCAACTCCATTCGTCTATTCCGAGTCGAGAGATGGTATAAGCCACTATGCAGAAAGTCCGCACGCCCTGGTCGACTGAAGGGAAACGCTGGTTTATCAGCAAAGAGACCACCCCTAGTTTTCTCTAGCTGTGAGCGATTTACCAAGCCCCCAAAATATCATCATTTGCCTCTTTTGAAGTGTGATGTGACACCACACTAACGGACAAAGTCCAGCTCGTCGCCACTGAGTTGCTCACCGTGCACGTGCTCCCTCAACATCATTGCGATGTCCATCTCCCGCCGATCAGTCCGCTTCCAACGGTAACCCCATCGCGATTCATCATCCTCCCTCGCCTCGTAAAAATATCCATCAGAGTCGATCACTAAGTACACCCCATCCTTCACATCACACAGATCCAAGCGACCATTCGTCTCCGCTAACGAACCCGTGATCCCAATCCACCCCTCTCGGTCAATGTCGTAATATTTGAGTACAGATACTTCCATGGCACTATGAGTCATTTAGCATACCCATACCATCGCCTAGAACAGCTGAAAACTCAAAAACTTCCGTCTCTCCAAGCTATTCCTCGTCGCCCTTCCACAGCCTCCTAGCATCCACCACCGGCAACTGGCACTGCATCCCCTCACACAGATAAGCAGCCGCACGACCATCTACTGGCTGTAATGATCTCTCGAAGGCCCCCACTGCTCCCTGATTCCCCATCACCGTCAACTGCGGTCGAAAAGCCCCGTGCGAGACATTCAAAAAGGTGCGCAGCCCTCCCTCACCATCTACCAAAACCAAGCGTTGCTTCTTGCCATGGTAAAACACCAAGGCCTTCAGCATTCCTGTCAGCGCACTGGGTGATCTCTCCAATGTGTCCGCATAGTATTTCAAAGTTTTCTCAGCCGCTTCCACATACGCTTTGTGACCCGTAATCTCCCCTAATTTTAATAATTCATAGGCAGCCACTGAGCTAACACTTGGCAGAGCCCCATCAAAATCCCCCTTTAAACGCACCAAAATATCCTCAGCATCCACACTCTCATAAAACCCTCCCGCCTCAGCGTCATAAAACACCTCCATCAACCTGTCAGCCAAGGCGCACGCAAAGTCCAATGCCTTTGGATCTAGCTCAATCTCATAAAGCATCCGAGATGCCTGTAACATCATCACGTAGCTTTCAGCTTGCTCCACCTTGTCTAGCTGCCCCTTCCACCAGCGGTGTCTCAGCTGCTTCCCATCCCACATCTGCCCCTCGACAAACTGATAGGCCCTACGCGCCGCCTTCCGGTAGCCTTCCTCATCGAGTACCAGCCCAGCCCGCGCAAGACTCCCAATCATCATACCATTCCAAGAGGCTAACACCTTGTCATCGACCTTTGGACGCACTCTCTTCCCCCGCGCTTCTATCATTTTCTCTTGCGCCTTGGCCAACGTCATTCTGCGCTCCGAATTTAGCCAAGCACCCTCCCTCACAACAGCCAACACATTCTGCCCCAGCAACGCCTCCGGATCCGAATGGTCATAAAAATTTCCTTTCTCAGAAATCCCATAGTACTCGCGAATCACTGCCCACTCCGCAGGTTCCAATATCCCTTTCAACTCTAACTCAGTCCAACAATAAAACTTCCCCTCCTTCCCCTCACTCTGCGCATCCTCCGCACAATAAAACCCACCAGCATCATCCTGCATCACCTCCAAAACATAATCCGCTATCCCTCGAGCCACCCCCGCATACGCTTCCTTCTTCGTTACCAAATATAAATCTACATAAAGGTCTAACAATTGCGCTTGATCGTACAGCATCTTCTCAAAATGCGGCACCAGCCACTCCCCATCCACAGCATAACGATGGAACCCTCCGCCAAGCTGGTCATAAATCCCTCCTGCTGCCATCTTCCTTGCCGACATCTCAACAAACTCTAACACATGCTCGTCATCACCACGCGCGCGCAACAAATAACTCAGGTGAGAGGGCATCGGAAACTTTGGCCCCTCGCCCCAGCCTCCTTGCTCGTGATCCCCCTCATCGACCAATGAGGAAGTCGCCGCAGCCACAAGACGAACAGGCGGCACAACCTCCCCACCCCGTTCATGCATCACTTGTTGTTCAAGCAATTGCTGCAATGTACCCGCCGAACTCACCACCTGATCTTGCTTATGCTCCCACGCTGACTGAAGCTGTGTGAGAACATCCATAAAGCCTGGCCGCCCAGCTCTCCCCACCGGAGGAAAATACGTCCCAGCGTAAAATGGCTTCAAATCTGGAGTCAAAAATACATTCAGCGGCCACCCGCCCCCTTCGCCAGTCATTGCCTGCAGGGCCGTCATATAGACCTTATCCACATCCGGCCTCTCCTCACGATCCAATTTCACCGAAATAAAGTGCGCATTCAGATAAGCTGCCACCTTCGCATCCATAAAGCTCTCGCGCTCCATCACGTGACACCAATGGCAAGTCGCATAACCCACGCTCAAAAATATCGGCTTATTCTCCTTTTTCGCCCGACGAAATGCCTCATCCCCCCACGGGTACCAATCTACAGGATTACTCGCGTGTTGCCTCAAATACGGTGAAGCCTCCCCAGCCAAGCGGTTCTCCTTCACCTCATCCCCCCAGACTCCCAGCACACCAATCAGCATGCAGGTAAGACAAAGTAAGCAATGCATCCTCATCCCCACAGCATACGCCCCCAACCTCTGACCTCAAGCCCAGTCACACACCACACGCATTTTGTACAAAAGCGGCAGACCACTTTACAGAATCGGCAGATCCAAAGCAGTATGATAGAATGAACCTTACGCTCCTGTACCCCCTTAGGACAGCCGCTTTGTCACACACTATGATGATCAAAAAACTTCTACCTCTGACTTGCTTCGCCCTCGCCGCCTGCTCGGACGACACCCCTGAGTCAGCCGCAACTCCCCAAAACCCCACTCTCACCTCCCCACAAGCACCTCAGGAGATTGCGAACCTGTCCTTCAACGAACACATCCAGCCCATCCTCTCAGCTTCCTGCTACCATTGCCACGGACCTGATGCTGGCACCCGCATGCCCGAAGAAGAACCACTGCGCCTCGACACTGAAGAGGGAGCCTTCGCTGTCAGAAAATCAGGCAAACCCGTCATCATCAAAGGTGATCCAGACAATTCATACCTCCTCCAACTCATGGAGACCGATGACCCAAACACGGTCATGCCTCCACACCCGACAAAAAGCCCTCACGGCAAGATTATGAAACCAGAGGAAATTGCTCTGGTGCGCCAGTGGATCCAACAAGGAGCCGAATACGAAGACCACTGGGCCTTCATCCCACCAAAAAAAGCCACCCCGCCTACCCCCACCAAAGCTGAATGGGCACGCACCCCGATCGACCACTTCGTCGCCGCTAAACTCGAACGTGCCGGACTCACTCCCAATCCTGACGAAGAGAAAGCACGCCTCCTCAGACGCCTCAGCTTCGACCTCACCGGATTGCCTCCAAGCCCCGAATCCACAAAGGCATTCCTCGAAGACCAACGTGACTTCGACACCGTCTACGCCGAAAAAGTCGACCAACTTCTCAACACCCAAGCCTATGCCGAGCACTTCACGCGCCACTGGCTCGATGTCGCACGCTATGCTGACACCCACGGAATTCACATCGATAACTATCGCTCGATCTGGCCCTACCGCGATTGGGTTCTCAATGCCTTCAAACAGAACATGCCCTTTGACCAATTCACCCGTGAACAAATTGCTGGTGACATGTTCGAAAACGCCACCCTTGAACAAAAAATAGCCTCAGGCTTCCACCGCTGCCTCCCGACCACCGGTGAAGGTGGCGCAATCGCTGAGGAGTACCAAGCAATCTACGCCCAAGATCGCGTCGATACCACCGCCGCTGCTTGGCTTGCCCTCACCACTGGCTGTGCCGCATGCCACGACCACAAGTTTGACCCAATCTCTACCAAAGAAAATTACCAACTCACCGCCTTCTTCCGCAATACCACCATGTCGGCCCTCGACAGGAATAATGCCACGCACCCACCCAACCTCCTCATCCCCGTCAAACAAGACCGAGAACGCTACAGCCAAATCGATACCGAAATCCATCAGGCTCAAAAAGCGCGCGATGACTACCGGAAAAAACACGAAGCCACATTCCAAACATGGCTGAAATCCGAGTCTGCCGTCGATAATTCAGAAATCGCCAAGGCCAATCGCCTCATCAAACTCCCCCTCACCGATCGTTCCCTCGGCATCACCGACACCAAAGGCACCACCTACACCAGCAAAACCCCTGTCGAGTGGGTCAGCAGCCCAGATGGTGACGCTATCCACTTCAATAAAAATAACCACATCAACCTCGGTGACGTCGCCAACTTCGAAAATAACCAATCGTTCAGCTATGGCGCTTGGATCAAAGTACCACACGCACTCTCCGCTGGCATCATCGCCAGAATGGACGTCGCCGACTCACATAAAGGTTACGACCTCTGGGCCGAAAATGGCCGACTCGCCGTCCACCTCATCCACGCCTGGCCACAAAACTACCTGAAAGTGCGCACCAAATCCAAAGTCCCAGAAAATGAATGGGTCCACGCCTTCGTCACCTACGATGGCTCCAAAAAAGCACAAGGAGTCAAAATCTACCTCAATGGCCAAGAACAAAAACTCGACATCCAAGGCAACAAACTCACCGAGTCCATGAAAAACAAGGCTCCCCTTCTCCTTGGATCTCGCCACGATGCCCAATACTTCACTAACGGACAACTCCATAGCTTCCAAATCTTCGACAAAAAACTGAGCCCCGACGAAGTCATTGCTATCTCCATTAATGGCAGAATCAACCAACTCAGAAAATCCTCAAAGCAATCCCCCAAAATCGTCCAGCAAATCCGTAATTACTACTTCACCCACGTAGATAAAAAATCACAACAACTCAACGCAGCCCTGGCCAAACTCAATGAGGAAAAAGCCGCGATCGAAAAACGCGGCACCATCACCTTGGTCATGCAGGAAAAGGCAAACCAGAAACCTACCGCCCAAGTCCTCATTCGCGGCCAGTACGCAGTCAAAGACGAGGAAATCCTCAGCCCAGACACACCTGCCGTTCTGCCTCCGATGAGCTCCTCCATGCCAAAAAACCGCATCGGCCTCGGCATGTGGCTCACCGACCCAGCAAACCCATTGCCAGCGCGTGTCACCGTCAACCGCTATTGGTACTACCTCTTCGGCTCCGGAATCGTAGAATCAACCAACGACTTCGGTATCATGGGCTCGAGACCCAGCCATCCGAAGTTGCTCGACTGGCTCGCTGTCGACTTCGTCGAAAATGGTTGGGATTTCCACCACCTCCTCCGAACCATCGTCACTTCATCTACCTACCGCCAGTCCGCTGTCCTCACACCCGAGAAACGTGAAAAGGATCCCAAGAACATCCTCCTCTCACGCGGACCGCGCTACCGCCTCGATGCCGAACAAATCCGTGATCTCGCCCTCCATTCCTCAGGCCTTCTCGCCGATCAATGGGGCGGCCCTTCTGTGAAACCCTACCAGCCAGCCAACATCTGGGAATCCGTGGCCATGAAGCAATCGAACACCCGCCACTATAAACAAGATTCTGGTGAAAAACTCTACCGCCGATCACTTTATACCTTCTGGAAACGCACGGCTCCACATCCATCCATGGAGATCCTCAACGCCCCAGCTCGTGAAGTCAGCTGTGTGCGCAGGGAACTTACCAACACCCCCCTCCAGGCATTTGTCGTCATGAACGACCCCCAGTTCGTGGAAAGCTCGCGCCAGCTTGCTGCCAGCGCCCTCAAGGAATCAAAGGACGACACATCCACCCTCCAGTGGATCGCTCACCGCCTACTCAACCGCCCACTCAACAGCACCGAGATCGAGATCGTCAACCGCACCCTCGTGAGCACGCGCGCCAACTTTAAAGCCAACCCAGAAAATGCCGCCAAGCTCATCGCCGTCGGCGAGTCAACCGCCCCCAAAGAACTCGCTCCCGATGAACTCGCCACTTGGACACTGATTGCCAACCAAATCCTCAACATGGACGAAACCCTCAATAAATAAGCACATGAACTTTACTGACATCCTCAAAAGCGTCGACCTCCACGATAAGTCCGTGAGCCGGAGACAATTCTTCCGCCACAATGCCATGGGTCTGGGTACTGCTGCCCTCAGTGCCCTTCTCCCCAAGGAGCTCCTCGGCGCCATCGGCAAAACCACCGGAAACTCGCACTTCGCCCCAAAAGCCAAACGCGTGATCTATATCTCATTGATCGGCGCTCCCTCACAACTCGAAACATTCGACTATAAACCCAACCTCAAAAAGGAGTTCAAAAAAGATATCAAAGACTTCTTGGTCAAATCCGGCCAGCGACTCACTGGCATGACCGCAGGCCAAAGCTCCTTTCCGGTCGCCCCCGCCTTCACCGACTTCAAACAACATGGAGAATCCGGCGCCTGGGTCTCAGACCTCCTCCCCTATACCGCCAAAATGGTCGACGATATCTGTATCATCAAATCGATGCATACCGATGCCATCAACCACGAACCCGCAAACCAACTCATCTACACGGGTTCCATGCAGAATGGCAAAGCCTCGATGGGATCCTGGCTCTCCTACGGCCTCGGCTCACTCAACAATGACCTCCCCACTTTCTGCGTGCTCCACGCCCAGCACTCCAGCCCGTACTCAAACGTCCAAGCCATCTCATCCAGGCTCTGGGGCTCTGGCTTCCTCCCCGGCAAACACGCAGGGGTCAACCTCCGCTCCCAAGGCGACCCAGTGCTCTTCCTCAAAGACGCTCCAGGCATCGATCGTACCATGCGCCGCGACATGCTCGACGGTCTCTCCTCACTCAACCAACAGACCCTCCAACACGTTGGCGACCCAGAGATCCAAACGCGTATCCAACAATACGAAATGGCCTACCGTATGCAAATGTCAGTCCCCGAACTCACGGACTTGTCGTCAGAGTCTGAACATACCTATGCACTCTACGGCCCGGATTCAAAAAAACCTGGCACCTTCGCCTACACTGCTTTGATGGCCAGAAGACTCGCCGAAAGAGGCGTCCGCTTCACCCAAATCTTCCACCGCGGTTGGGACCAACACGGAAACCTCCCACGCGATATCAAATCCCAATGCGGAGACATCGATCAGGCCTGCTACGGCCTCATCCAAGACCTCAAACAACGAGGCCTGCTCGAAGACACTCTCGTGATCTGTGGCGGGGAATTCGGCAGAACCGTCTACTCACAAGGGCAATTGACTGAAAAAAATTACGGCCGTGACCACCACCCGCGTGCCTTCTCCATCTGGATGGCCGGCGCCGGAGTCAAAGGCGGTATGGTCTACGGAGATACGGACGAATACTCGTTCAACATCATTACTCCCGACCAAAAAGTCCACGTGCGCGACCTCCATGCCACCATCCTCGAACGCTGCGGACTCGACTTCCACAAGTTCTCTTACCTCTACCAAGGCCTCGAACAAAAACTCACCGGAGTCGAACCCGCTCGTGTGGTCACTGACATCCTCAATGGCTCACACCTCGCGCATCACTAAACCGCATGTCCTTAATCCGACCAATCAGCTGTTTGATCGAAGGATTTTCATAATCCCTCTTGGAATAATTCCCTGCCTCCGTCTATCTTACTATCACCATGAAGAAGTCGATACTCCTTACATGTCTAGCTAGCACCCTAGCCCTCACCGGCTACACGCATGCTGAAGACACCAATAAAGCCACGACCGAACAAGAAGTCGGACACGTCGCCAAATCACTTGAGGGCAAGTTGCAGATCCTCAAAGACGATAAATACGTGCCACATAAAGCTTCTGCCGACACCGAATACTACCTTGTCTACTACACAGCAAGCTGGTGACCACCATGCCGCGCGACGGTTTCACAGTTAGTGAAATCCTATAACGACAAGATTACCAAAATGGACAATGTCGAACTCGTCATGATGAGCTATGACCGCACCGACAAAGCCGCTCTTGATTGGGCGAAAAAAGAATCATTCCCATGGCCAACTGTCCTCGGCCAAGACAAAGACGCCGTCCACTTCGGTAGCGTTGAAATCCTCGGAGTCCCTACTTATATTCTATTCAATGCCGATGGAGACATCGTCACTCGCGGTAAGGATGACATCTTCAAAAAACTCGAGGAGATTAAAAAGTAATACCCCCCCTGCGAACGGTTACACTTGCACGTTCTTTAACAATAAATTGCCCAGCTAGAGGATCCCCCCTTGCTGGGCAATTTTTTTACCACATACCGCTGAATCCACAGCGGATACAAAATGAGCCCTATCACAGTCCAAAAGCTCAGGGACTTAAAACTAGCTCTTATTTGCCCCCATCACACGGTACGCAAGCGCTCCTAGCACAGCCCCAATTATCGGAGCCACCCAGAATAACCAAAGCTGCTTGATCGCCCAACCACCTGCAAACAGCGCCACTCCTGTGCTACGCGCTGGATTCACTGAGGTATTCGTGACCGGAATGCTCACTAAGTGAATCAATGCCAGCCCCAAGCCAATCGCAATCGGAGCTAACCCTGCTGGCGCACGCTCGTCTGTCGCACCCAATATGATAATTAAAAACATCATCGTCATCACCACCTCACACACAAAACCTGCCAACATACTGTAGCCATTCGGCGAATACTCTCCATACCCGTTCGAAGCAAACCCACCGCTTAAACTAAATTCCTTGTTGCCACTCGCAATGATATACAACACCCCTCCAGCCACTATCGCGCCAACCAATTGCGCTATGATGTATGGAACCAAATCCTTCTTGTCGAACCGCCCACCCAACATCAAACCAATCGATACAGCAGGATTCAAATGACACCCAGAGATGTGCCCAATCGCAAAGGCCATCGTTAATACCGTCAAACCAAAGGCTAACGATACCCCCAAATAACCAATCCCCACATCCGGAATCCCCGCCGCTAGCACCGCACTGCCACACCCACCTAATACTAACCAAAATGTCCCAAAGGACTCTGCAATATATTTGTTCATAGCTCTCAGTATTTTATGATGTTACACCATCACCTAACAAGATAACAAAGAATCTGTTTGGACTCCAGAGCTTAATTCACACAAGTCCGACACCTATCCTCCTCAAACCATCTGCGTCCTCCCCCTCTGACAAAAATTCCACGTCCACCAATCCCATAAAATAAAGCATCAGGGCAAAAAGAAAGCGACCCGAGTGAAATCATCTGGAAAAACCCAAAAACCAGGAATGACATTCAATCGGGCCGCCTATTAGTGTCGACGGCAGAAACCTACACGAATCTCGACGCAGGTCAATACCTTTCTGAAAGTTTTTTTACTTTTTTTGTCATTGGTCACATTAGACCAACTTCAAACCCTCTATAAAATCAAGGTTTACCCAGTGATTGCACACTGCGTAAATTTTCTTGCATGGCCTCCATCCAGTCCTTTTCCTCTGGACGATTGCCACAAGGATCAAAAACGTAACTCTCAATGCCCATGCTCCGCAATTGTTGCACCACTTCATCCAGAGGCTTACCTTCCCACATCATGACACTTGCGGGATGTGTTTCCAAAACTTGCTTAAGTTCCTGCCATTGTTGCGCACTCGGAACGACTCCTGGCTCCCAATGCACGCTCTTCAGTTTCAGTCCGTACCGACGCGCAAGATACTGATACACTGGGTGAGAACCCACTATCACAGTCTCTCGTAGGCCCCTGAATTCCTTTTCAAAAGCAGCGTCAAGTCCAAGTAACTGTTCATAGATCTGCTTGAACCGGGGTTCAAACTCCTTCTTATGCTCAGGCCAATGTGCACATAACTGCTCATAAACCACCACCAACTGTAACTTCGCTAACTGTGGATCTAGCCAAGTCGTCGAGGCAATCTCTCCATGACTATGCACCTCACCATCCCCGTGGCTATGCGCCTCACCTCCCGCCTCCTCAATCAAACGATCCGAAAAATACTCAGAACTTACCACCAGCTTCTTCCGTGGCAAACTTACCTTGTCGACCCACTTCGCATAACCCGCCCCATTCAGAATGATTAAATCAGCTTCCTGAAACCTCCCAATTTCCTCGCTGTCGGGCTGCCAAAATGCCGGATCTCCCGCTATCACTGGAAAATGCACCTCAAATTGATCACCCACAATCTGCTCCGTAAAATACGCCAGTGGATAATTGACCACAGCCACACTAGGATCACGCTGCTCTTGCTCATGTTTCGTCTCAGAACATTGACTCAAGACCAATGCCGCTATGCCCCCCATTACCACTCGTCTTACTATCATCGCTTAACTAATTAACTGTTGAATCAACTTCGGTCCATAAACCACTAAACTCGCAGTACATGCCGCCGCGAGCACTCCCCCCGCCAATAAAATCATACTGACTTCTAGCCCAATCAAAGCCCCCACCTTTCCACGCTCCGCTCCTATTCGCTGCATCGTTAATATTTCACGTTTGCGCAATTCCACTGAGAGCATGAAGACTAATACCATCGTCATCCCTGCTGCCCCACCCGCCACCATCAAGCCGATCATCACAAAAGCCTGCACACTCGCTACCGTCTCCAAAAGCTCTTCCATAATCACTCTAGGCTGAACCATTTGCACAAATTGATTCTTTCCCACATACCTTCCACGCAACAGAGTCTCGGCCTTTTTATCATTGGGCACCACAATCAATGCGGATATTGGAAACTCATCTTGACTGCCATGAAAGTGAAATTGATGCACATTACTCGCTGTGACTTCATTGTATGTCTTCACAGCAGCATTTGCCACTATCTTGCCCTCCTCTTTTTTCAACACAGTAGGAGCAGCCTCCGCACTCGCCATATCCATATGTCCATGCGCTAAGCCCTGAATGACCCATGTCGTCTTGATATCTGTAAACACACCCATGTCGTCGGCTGTTCCGCTTTTAGCTAACACGCCAACAACCTTCATCTTCAGTGGATACACCCCAGCTAAATCAAACACACTCTCAGGTGAGGAAACCACACTATCACCTACTCCCACGCCCAATTCTTCTGCAGCTTCACTCCCCAATAAACACTCGCCTAAAGTGGCAAACAAGCGCCCCTCCCTCAATCTAAGCTTGCGAAAGCCCATGTAATCCAAGCTCGTCCCAACAATAGGTAAGCCCTGCACTTCAAATCGCGTGTACAAAGGAATCGCCTCAGCCAGCCCCCCTTCCATCACCTTCTCAGCTTCCCCATAACGAACGGCCTCAGGAGCTTCCCTGCCAAAATACAAGGCATTCATCGTAAGCTCTAATGCACTCCCTTTTGCTCCTAACAAAAGTGGTGTCGACTCAGACCGCGCCTTCAACACTCGCCCACCTTCTTCCACCACCAATTTCAACCCGCTTGGCAAAAAGAGAACCAATGCCACCGAGAATATCAAAATAATCGACTTCGCCCGGTAATAACACAAATTCCTCCAAGCCAAATAAAGACTATCTCTCACACCTTCCCTCCTTCTAACAAGGTGCTAAAATCAACACAGCGGTCAAACCGATCCAACAAATGCCGCTCGTGTGTCACACTCACTAGCGTCGCTCCAGATTCCTCCACGTACTTAAATAAAATCTCTAGCACCTTGTCGGTATTCTCAACATCAAGGTTTCCCGTTGGCTCATCCGCCAATATCAAACTTGGCTTCGCTAACAAAGCCCGACAAATCGCGACCCTCTGCCTCTCCCCCTGAGAGAGTTGCCTCACTGGCCGCTTAAGCTTATCACCTAACCCTACCTCATCCACTAATGCACCAGCACGTTGTTTCACCCCTCCATCTAGCTTCAACGCTCGGCTGATTCTATACGGTAATAATATATTATCTAACACATTGAGGTAATCCAACAACTCGAACTCCTGGAATATCAACCCAATATTCTGCACCCTAAATGCCCGCACATCTGCCTCACTCAACGAACAAAGTTCCTTGTTCATCACCAGAATCCGCCCGTGACCTGGCCTCTTAATCCCAGCTATCAAATGCAATAATGTCGTCTTACCACACCCGCTAGGTCCCACGATTGCAGTAGCTCTCCCCCCCTCCAACTTCAACTCAGGAATGTCCAAACAATACCCCCCCTCCGGATAGCTGAATCTTAACTTTTCGACTTCTACCATGAATCTGCATTCAGACTATGCAAAAGCCCGCTACCTCCTGCCAAGCCAGAAGCAATGATTTTTACTCAATTCGCTCTTCGTTCAAAATCTGCATCTCTACAATCTTCCAGTATCCAGTCCAACCATCAATACACCCTCTCCTCATCGAGCACCTCGACCTCCCTTATTGTCCAAACGCCTGAACTCGATACCAAATGAATCTTGGCTCGGTACATATTCTGCCGGTAATGCGTATGACCAAAGTGGTTCACTGAACCACGCACTTTCCAGCTAGCTACTAATTGCACGCCCTCTTCTCTTGCTTCGATATCCTGGATAGAAATGATTTCAACGTCCTCTACGCGAGCCCTCGCACCACCGCTCCTCTCTAACTCCAAAGCTCTTTGCTGATCAATATAGATTTCCGCAAGCTGTGGTCCAGAAATGCTCTTCTCAAGGGCATCATAAATCACACTCTCTCTTCGATAATCAAACGCTCGGTAAACATTACCCAATAAGGACCCTAATACCTCCTCGGCCCGCTTGCTATCTAATGGACTGACGAATGGATTGTGCGCCCTCACCAATGGATAACTCACAAAACCTATTCCTATTGCCGCAACCGCCATCATCGGCTTTTTCCGTAAAATTACAAAACCTAACAAACACAGCAGTGAGACGGGTGCCCAACTTGGCATTTCTGCCACCGTACTCACCACCTGAGTTTCCGCTACCGAACCATCCGCTGACCAAACTACCTTCATTGAGTCAGCCCCCACTTGATACCCATCGGTCGTCTCAGATGTCATCACGGAACATGGAATCTCAATGCCTTCGATCGGAAGCTTTAACCAGCGCATCTCTAAATCGCTAATAGGCGAATCCACCAAATATTGAAAGCTCAGCCCCACAATCGCATCCGCCATGCTCTCAACTACCGGACTCTCACGCACATATGCTCCCGCAACACCCAAAGTCAAAAAGTCCGCCCTCTGCGTTTCTGGCCTTACCGGCTGACCATCAATATCAAGCTCAAGCATGGCCCCTACCGCCTTGAGAACCTCTGCTTTAAAGTGATCTAACTCACTCAACCCGATAACTCTCTCGTCTTCTAGCTGAATACCCAACTTCTCTTGTAATGCCTCCGCCGAACACATCACCTCCACCCTTATCGCATAAGGCTCCACGTTAATAAAAC
The DNA here is from genome assembly GCF_042683245.1 of Rubritalea tangerina. NCBI lineage: Bacteria > Pseudomonadati > Verrucomicrobiota > Verrucomicrobiia > Verrucomicrobiales > Rubritaleaceae > Rubritalea > Rubritalea tangerina. The sequence goes on along the minus strand of NZ_JBHUJB010000038.1, from coordinate 4,428 downwards.
TCATCACAGGCTCACTCAACCGACGCGGTGACTGAGAACGCACTTTGTTCTCAGCTTGAGGCGCCACTTCTACCACCGTCTTTGCATGCACCGCTTCTTCTGGATTACTCCACTCCCACAGCATCATAGCAACAACTCCTCCACCAAGAATCACTCCCAACACACGCTCTCTCTTGACCAATCTCCTGCACCCGACTCCAAGACCTATACCCACCAACGCCACCAACGCGCCACCTAATACAAAACTGAAAGTATCAACCTGATCCCCCCTCATTCCAATACTCTCAGCAAGCACAAAACCATACGAGAAAACAATCACACCAAGAGCCTTATCACTGTACCTCAAACACATCAAAGCTGCTAAAGCAGCCCATAAATACAACACTGTGCTAGACACCTCTAACACATAGAAATCCCTCAAAATTAAAGCCCCCAACACTCCAGATCCAAATGCACAGAACCGTGCTATCACCGCCCTGCTTCCCACGCCAAATCCTAACACTATACTCACACAGACGATTCCCCATTGCTGCACCGCCCCCCATAGCCCAGCCTGATAGCTTTCCCATGCCGAAGCCTCTTTCCCACGTTCCTTAAGAACAGATATCTCAACAGGGATGCCTACTAGGTCATTCAAAAATAATGAATGAGTCTCACCACCATCTAACCAAGTCGCGTAAACAAACGCACCAGTCCTTCCCCACGGTAACAAAACCACATCGCCCCCCTCCAAAAAACGCCCCCCGACTACCTCATACTCGACACGAACCATCGCCCCTCGCTTCGTATACACGGCAGGCTGGACTTCAAAACCATCAGGAAACAATGGCTCAGACAACACACTCTGCAACTGAGGTGAAACATCCACACTCAGACTGTACCGGTGCCCCTCCTTCTCATACAGACGCGTAGTGATCAGACCTGCATCGTCCGCGTGCGCCCCCCCAATAACCAGTAAATACAGGCAGAGAATCGCTCGCCTAATACAAAACAATCTATCGGACATCTCTAGTCAGGGCTTACAATCTGATACTTTTCTCTCAATGCGAGAAGTGCCTCATCCTGCTTTTTTTCTATTTGCTCAAAACGCCAGGCCTCCCTCATGTACCCCTCCACTTCCTCAAATAAAGGCTCTCTAGCCTCAATCACATTGAGTACCCTCACATAATGTTGCCCAACTCTGGATCGAACGGGGCCAAACCATTCCCCAACAGCATGAGTCTCCACACCCTCAGCCATTTCTGCCCCGAAATACATCGCCACACGTTCTCTCTCTTGCCCTTTAAAAAGATGCCCATACGCATACGGATCACCCAAGGCAGCCGCGCGATCTACCCCATCTAAGGTATCAAGAAACCCCTCAGAGTCCTCAGGCAATTTCTCTGAAACATGAGAAAAATAAACATGCTCGTAATCATAAGAAACCTGACTCCGGTATTCAGACTTCTTCTTCTGATAGTATTCCTGTAACTGAGTGATACTTGGATCTGCCACCACTGGCGTAATCGCAGAACGCATCAAGGTCAGTAACCTCTTCCTCACCCTAGGGTCCGTCCTGTCATACCCCGCAGCATAAGCCTCCCTCAACAAAACCTCTTCATCAATAATGCTCTCTATCGTCCGAGACCGATCCTCCTCCGTGCTTTTTCTACCTGAGAGCTCTTCATCTCTCTTTAGATACGCTTTCACAAGCTCAGGCCTCACCTCTATCCTCTCTTTCTCAACCTCCCCACCAGCACGCCACTCCACAATACCGTATAACATCGCCCCAATAATGAGATAACCAAACCAAGGCTCATTCCATATCTTCTTCATACCTGATATCAATCTGCACCACATGCTAGAGCATCCCCACTCCACAGCAACTCAATTCCATAGGTCTTAGCGTCGCACCGTCTCAGAAGGACTCTCCCCAAAGAGCTCCTTGTAGCGCTGTGCCATGTTACCCAAATGTTGGTAACCTAACGCGTACGCATATTCCTTAACTGCCCCCCGTTGAACATCAGCTCCTATTAACGCGCGCCTCAATGCATGCATTCTCATGATAGAAAGATATTGCCCAGGACCCATGCCAGCCCAGCGATGAAAGAGCCGGTTCAGCGTACGTGGTGAAATTTCTAACTCCTGAGCCAATTTATCTAAACATCCACCAGCCCCCTGAGCTCTCATCCACTCAGATGCTAGTGAAATCACTGCATAACCACCATTCACTCTCGCTGCAATCTCTCCACCTAATTCCCAGTCGCCAATCACCTTTCTTATCATCCTTACAATCTCTGCCTGCCATAAGAATAATTGCTCCGCTTCAACCTCTCCCCCCCTATGCCTACAAGCTCTGATCACCCCCCTCACACACATGCTCAATTGGTCTAACATTCTTCTCGAGCACCGTATCGGCCCAACATACAGATCTCCAAAACCTAACTCTCTAGAGAGATTGTAATCTAATTCAATCATCGCCCCCTGTGACCCCGCTGGTAAAATATAGTCATATTCATGCCCTCCTTGCTGCACCACCAAATCACGATCTCCCAATGCTTCCCCTCTCCATTGCACACACCTAGGCGACTCATCTACCACCCATAAACCAACCCCGCGCATCACCGGTCGCTCCACAAACCTCAATGTCGCATCGTGCCTCACATAATGCAATGTCATACTAGGCAACGCAGCCACCTCCCTCTCTCCTACATCGCCTGAATCTAACTGGTATACCTCAGTCTGGTAACTCTCAGAAAAATCACTCCCCAGTGCCTCAATGTCTGAATAAATATATTTCTGATATACCATAAACAATCCCACCTAACATTTTTTATCACTTCAGAAAAGGTAAAATGGTGGCAATTATTGGACTGCTCACACCCTTGATCGAATCTCCCAAATACCGCTATGATTTACTTTGAGAGATTCCTCCAACCGTAGCTCTCTATCCATTCTTACCAGCATGTCCCCCCTATAGAGAACCTTCATCACATATTGCAAATCTATCCAATCCTCACAAACAACACCATAAACACAATGAAAGCACTAAGAAACACCGCCCTATTAGGATTGGGCGCCCTGAGTATCACTTCCCCACTCAAAGCCGAAGACCCTGCCTCACCCGACCTATCTAAGGACCCAATCATCGATGGCCTCCCAGCAAGCCTCCAACCGTGAGAGATCCCAAAAATCCTGATGTCATCAAACTTGATAAAGACTACAACTCCTTTTTCATGCGCAAGGATCGCAGCAAAGAAGAACGAAAAGCAGGCCCTATCGACCTCAATCGCTACGAGTTCCAATTTTCTAAATGGGCCTTCCCACCTACCTTGGAGCCCCCATAGCCTTGAGCAAAGAAGACCTCATTGCCGGCAAAGTGGATGTTGCCATCGTCGGTGTTCCGAGTGACTTTAACGCCACTGGCGGCCAAGGCTGGGCAGCCAATCAGATGCGTATCATCCGCACGATTGATACAGCCAACAAAGGCTACGACCGCCATGTCTCCATCGACTACATGAAAGAACTCAACATTGTCGATTACGGCAATGCCGCCCAAAGTATGTTTCAGATGGGCCTCTCACTCGCTGAAGGCGCAAAAGTCGTCGGTGAAATTCTAGACGCAGGTGCGACCGCCATGGTGATTGGAGGTAGCCACGACACCGAAGCTGTTGGCCACATGGCCATGGTAAAGAAATTTGGCCCGAAGAACTATGCCACTATTCACTTTGATGCTCACGAAGACACCTACGATGTCTCACTCGGCACCTTTGTTCACGGTGGAAGAGCCCGTCGTTGGGCGTGGGAAAAAGGCTGGATCAAAGGTGAGGACCTCCATTCACTCGGTATGCGCGGAGCCTACGGCAGCCCAGAAATCCTCAAATGGCAACGCGAAGTCGGAGAACGCTACCACTACATGGCGGAGTTCGAAGAAAAAGGCTTCGACGCGACTTGGAAAAAAGTCCTCGAAGAAGTCAAAGGCAAGCGCCTCTACATTTCCTTCGACGTGGATGTGGTCGACCCGTCCCACGTACCAGGAGTCTCTAACCCTGATCCAGGTGGTTTCACTTCGGCTCAAGTGATTCGCATGGTGCGTGAACTCGCGATCCAGAACGAAGTCGCCGTCATCGACTTCTGCGAATACACCCCACTCCTCGATGACCGCCACTACAACACCGCACTCGTCATCGACCGCCTTATGCGCGCCTTCCTCGCAGGCAAAGCACTCCGCGACAAAAAGGGCATCACCGATCCGAACTATGTCGACCCACAAGTCCTCGACCACGGACAAGAGAAGTAGGTAACCAACTGTTCCGAACAGGAGTTATATCCCTCATACAAAAGCCCGTGCAGCATTCGACTCCACGGGCTTTTATGTGAAGAGAGGTCAACTGGTAAGTTTATTTCCTTTCTATTGGTTAGGGGTAAGTTGTATTGAACAACGGAATC
>NZ_JBHUJB010000037.1:0-59007 GCF_042683245.1 Rubritalea tangerina | reverse complement strand
ACACACATTCAGAGAAATTTCACATCGAGGAGCCAAGCGAAGTGCCGCTTAACTACGTGCCATTCGGGACTGACCCTTTAGTGAGTTCATCTGGTGACTCCGCCATCCCGCAGATGGCCATCGAAAAGAGCCTTGAGGAGGCATACCCACAGATTGAGTATCGTCGTTCCAGCAATGCTACAGACGTGGTATTTCAGGTGGAATGGAGTGATGACTTGGAAGTTTGGCAGAGTGGAGGTGGGTATTTGCAGCCTGAGAGCACGACGGACTTGGGCGGAGGAATGGAATCTGTCGAGGTGCGGTCTCAGACTGCGGTGAAGGATGCCAGCAAGCAGTTTATGCGTTTGCGTGTTCAGCAACCCTAAGTGTCTGGGAAGGGCATGGTTTAGAGGTGTTGGATAGCTCAGCAAGGGGCTTATTCTGCTGGGTCGAGCGCGATAGAAATTCCAGCAATATTGAGCAAGACGCTCGGAGATTTCTTGGGGGGCACGGGCGGTGTTGTAGTTTGCTGGACGGGTTTTCCTGATAGTTTTCGTTCCTCTAGCCGAGCATTGTCGAAGAGGAAGACATTATCGGAGGCATCACGGACGCCGAAGGTGAGGAAGATCTGGTTGTGCTCCTTGCTTTTAGCGGTATAGCTTACGGTGTGGTCGCTGAGGGTGAGGTTCTGGCCGGTGAAGGGGATGTATTTTTCAGCGAGTACGCTGGTTGGGCTTTCGATGCGCATGACGATTGATCCACGCGATTTACCAACGTGGGCGATAGCGAGGGTGAAGTCATAGGTGAAACCAGGTTTGAGTGAGGTTCGCACCGATTGTGTTGCTCTCACTCGGTCATTGAGTAACCAGATCGACTGTTGGCCATTGAAGCCTGTGACCTTTTGGTTTTCGTAGACCCAATTTTGAGTGCGGACGATGGCAGAACTATAATCACGGTCAGCTGGTGGGGCTGTGGGAATGCCCCATTCGGGGATTTCGGTAATGTGGTTATAGTTGTGATCGTTGAAGGGGTTATTGTTAGGGTTGCTATTTGGGACAGCTTGGACTGGGGGGCTCTCAAAGCTAGGGTTTTTGAGTGCAATGGCTGCGCTTTGTCCTGAGTAGCAGAGGCTAAAATGGGTCAAAACAAACAGCGTCGAATGACGAAGTTTCATTTTTTGTGGTAGTGTGTGGTAGTTGATGTGGCTGGTGTTAGTCCCTGAGTGACTGGATATTGAGAGGTTCAGTGTGGAGCATTCATGATCCAATCAATGAGGTGGGATTGATTGGTATTAACAAGGATTTCAGTCCTTGGTAATTTGCGACTGAGGCTGTTTCCTTTGCCTTATTAGAACACTATCAATCTCTTGCTTATCTCGCCATTTTTCTTCTTCTCAAGCGGACTTGGAAGTAAGCTGCATGACTTATGCCAGCAGTTACAGGGTGGGCTATAGTGGTGCTGAGAACAAGGATAAAAGCTTATGTCGAGTAGCCTAGTTGTTGGCAGATTGGGTCAAGGGTGTCGAGGATTGGGTCAAGTTGTTTTTGGTAGTGTTGCCAGCGGCCGATTGAGCGCGTGTAGATGGGTTGTGCGACATCGGCATAAGTTGGGGAACTGACAGTTTTATGACGCGTGTGGAAGCTGAGGACAGTGGGATCCCAATCGAGTTCGAGGAAACTGAGGACACGTTTGGCTTCCTTCTCGGTGTTGTGCACCCAGTCTTCGTAGCGGGTTTCTATCCAGCCGTCAGTGAAGTGTTCCTTACTTTCTAGCCAACATTGGATCGTAGCGATGTATTTTTCAGCAGCTGATTTCAGCTGAAGGTATGGGGCACTGGCGGGGTTGAGGGGGAGGTTTTGGAAATAGCATGAGAGGACGACATCGCGTGGGTCTCGCAGAGCTATGATCATTTTTCCTTCTGGCACGACTTTACGGTAGAGTCCGAGTGTGGTGCTGAGGTCTGGAAATTTGTCGACGACTCTTTTATTGTTAGGTTCAGGAAGGTAGCGGTGGAGTTTTTCGAGGTAGTCGTTTTTGTAGGCTGAGATTTCGGAATCTGTGAGATTGGTGAGGTGAGCGGCGAGTTCTAGTGGGGAAGTTTGCGAGGTATGTAGTGGGGTGGCGACTTGGCTAAAGAAGCAATCTTGTTCTTCGACGCTGAGGACAGAAGGGTGGGAATCTAAGACCTGTTCTATGAGGGTGGTGCCTGATCGTGGGTGACCGCAGAGAATCACTGGAGGATTGGGAGCAGGAGTGGATTCTTTGGCACTTATAGGAAGGATAGCACGATTGAGTGTGAGTGCTTGCTGGGCGAGAGTAGGCGTCGCTGCTTGTTGTTTTAGAAGCAATGCTTTGGCTTGTCTGAGCTCTTGGAAAGCAGGGGTGGGTGCGTTGAGCTTGTCATGGATACTTGCGCGGGTGTAGTGGAGCTCTGCCTGAAGTGGGGTGGGGAGTTGTTCGGTGTTGATCGTGTCGATGACGGATTTTGCTTCAGCGTATTGTTTGTTTCTGACAAGGAGTTGAGCGAAGAGCAGTTGGAGGAAGGGGAATGCGAGTCGTTTGGGCTCTGGAATTGTTTGAATCAAACTGAGGGCGTCGGCGCTCATGCCGCGGCGGTCTAGGGCGTCGGCGTAGAAGTATTTGATGGGGTCTGGGAGTTTTTTTTCCGTGAGGAAGTTGTAGATCAGGTCGTAGAGTTGGGCGCTGCGTGCAGTGACGCAGGTATCGATGAGGTGGGAGGGTTCTCTCCATGCGCAATCGAGGGCATGTAGCATGACTTGGGCCGACTTAGCGGGCTCGTGTACCTGCATGAGAGCGAAGGCATAGTGGCGGAGGAAGACCGGGTTGTTAGGCGAGAGCTGGCAGGCTTTCTCATGTTTTTTTAGTGCGATATTGCGTTTGCCTCGTTGCCAGAGGTCGCATGCTTTTTTATGTTCCGCCAAGCCTTTCATGAATGGGGGAGTTTAGTGTGCATGTGTGGGGGTGTAGAGAAAAAAAGCCAGCCCTAGCAGAAGCTAGGGCTGGCTATGGAAACGAGTAAAAAGTATTGGTGCGTCGTGTTACTTACGGCGGCGCATGATGAGTGCGAGGCCTCCGAGTCCTAACAACATGGTAGAACTTGGTTCTGGGACGGCGGAGAAGTCCAAGCGTGCATTATCCACCACGTAGACGCCTGTTAGATTGTCAGCGCCAGATGTGACGCGTACTCCTACATTGCCGAATTCAGCACCAGTGGCGGAGTAGTCTACTGAGAAGTCAGCGAGATCGTCACCAGGATCTAGAGTCGTAATGGCATTTGAATTGAGTACACTACCGTTACCGTCGACGATAGAAATCGTGATGAGATCGACACCTGCGAAGTTTTGGCTCTGACCGATCGCAAGTGTGAAGGTAAAGGTACCAGCTCCATGGGAAGCAAAGCTTTCGGCACTCATATTTGTAGCTTGTCCGCCGTTATTGGAAACCCAGAGGGCTTGATTTCCAATTAGTGGTCCGACTTGAACATCTGCTGCGTCTGCATATGCTTGGTTTACTGCAGCAACATCCCATGCTGAAGCTGGACGGTCAATCGTCCAGCCTGTTGGATCATTAATACGGTCGTAGTTGAAAGAGTTGAATGTCTGCGGGGATTCAAAGCTGGCGTTAATAAGGGTGACAGCTTGTGCGTAGCTCATGCCTGCGAATGTCGCGAGGAGCATGAGGCTCGTTTTTTTCAATTTCATAGTTTGTTTGTGGTAGTTTTGCCAACTTGTTGATCAAAAGTGTCATCAAGTAGTGTGCACTTTACTCAGAGTAAGAGATATACGACAAGAGTGCTGAGTCCACATTGAGATATGTGGAATGCACATCAGTGTGGTGGATGGGGGCACGAAAAAGCCAGAGGCTCAGGTAAGCGCTCTGGCTGGAAAAGAGAGAGTTGTGGCTGGGGGTTATTCTTCGAGTCGTTGTTTGAGGAAGTCGAGCATGTAGTCGGCAGTGAGGAGTTCACGGGTGACGTGAGGTGAGGCGTCGCCGGGCACATAGAGGACGTTCACGGGGATTGCTGAGCGGTCGAGGTTATGGATGGCCTTGGTGGCTTCCGGGTGCTTTTTCGTCATATCAGCTTTGAGCGTGACAACATTTTTATCGAACATGTACTGGCGGACAGGAGCGGTGTAAGCGGCGGCTTTATTGGTCTGGCAGGTGAGGCACCATTTGGCGGTGAAGTCGACATAGACGGGGGTGCCTTCGGAGAGGAGCTCTTCGACTCGGCGTGGTGACCAGGTTTCCCAGGTGAGATCTTCTACGGCGCTTTCAGCGGCAGCTACGGTAGGGTCTTCGGCTTTGGGGGGCATGGCGAGGACGAAGCCGCCTGCGAGGAAGGCGAGAGCTAGGAGGTTGGCAGTGAGTCTGGTGGATTTGGCTTTAACTGGGGTGTTCCATCGGCCGTAGATCCAAGCGGCGGCTCCGATGGCAGTGATTCCGAGCATGATAGCGAGGCCTTTTTGGCCGACTTCACCGACTTGGCCATTGTAGACCCAGACGAGGTAACCGACGGTGGCGAAGAGGAGGAAGGACATGCCTTGTTTGAAGGATTCCATCCAAGCGCCTGGGCGCGGGAGTTTATTCACCAAGGAGGGGAAGAAAGAGAGTGTGATGTAGGGGAGAGCGAGTCCGATACCCATCATGAGGAGTGAGAGGAAGAAGAGAGGGCCGTCAAATTTCCACGCTGCACCAATTGCAGGTCCGAGGAATGGAGCGGAGCAAGGTGTTGCGACGACAACGGCGAGAACTCCGGAGAAGAAGGAGCCAGAGACGCCTTCTTTTTGGGTGAGGTTACCGCCGACACTCGTGGCTTTGGCACCAATCTCGAAAAGGCCGGCCATACTGAGTGCGAGTAGCAGCATGATTACGAGTAGTGAGAATACCACCCATGGTTCCTGTAGCTGTGAGCCCAGTGTGGTTGTGGATTTAAGTGGGAAGAGAACGGCTGCGAGAATGAGGAAGCTGAGAAGGACGCCGACGGTGAATGCGATGCCGTGGAGCTTGATTTTCTTCGTATCTTCGCCGGCTTGTTGGACAAAGCCCATGATTTTGAGGCCGATGACAGGAAAGACGCAGGGCATGAGGTTGAGGATGAGGCCACCGAGTAGGAGGGAGGCGAGCACGAAGACCACACCGAGTTCGCCTTCTGGCTTTTCGGAGGATGGGGTGCTTTCAGAAGTTTCCGTTGTGGCTGAGTCGGCTGAACCGCCGAAGGGAGCGTCGATCCAGAAGGCGTGGTTTTGGGTGCCCTCGGCGCCTGCAGGGAGGTAGAGAATGCCACGGAGTGAGGGAAGTTTGGGACCGGCCTCACCACCGAGTTTATTACCCATGTTACGGGTGGCAGTGAAGGTGTGGACACCATCGGAGAAGTTGTGGGTGCGTTTCCCTTGGACATCGATTTGTTTGTCGTATTCGTAGAATTCGACTTTGTCGGGGAGATTGCCTTTGATGGTGAGGGTGATGGCGTCCGCGGATTCATTGGCAGTGATGATCCAATCAGCGGGGAGGTCTTTGGTGGGGAATGCCTTGAGTCGGTAGGCTTCTACTTCTTGGTACTTGGTATTTTTGACAGGGCTGTCGCCAATGTTGATGGTGAGGTCGAAGCTTTTACTATTAGGGGGGAGGCAGCTGGAGTCGTCACAGACCTGCCAAGAGGCTTCGACGGAGAACTTTGCGGGGCTACCGGGGGGAGCATCGGCAGGAGCGGTGAGGGTTGTGAAAAAGTAGTTGGTTCCTTCGTAGCCATAGACTTTGGCACCGGTGAAGGAGAATTCGTGGGGGGCAGAGAACTGGAGGTCGGAGGCTTTCCAGCCGTCTGGGAGTGTCCAGTCGGCAGCGGGGATGATGGAGGTGCCGATGCCGTCATTGATGAAGTAGGAATGCCAGTGGGAGTCGTGGGTGAGTTCGATGGCGACGTCAAAGCTTTGGCCTGGAGTGACAGTGGTGTACTCGGTGACGATGGCGGCCTGTGTTTTTGGTTCTCCAAACTGGGCGTGGAGGCTTGTGGCTAGGCTTGCGAGCAAGGTCAGGGCTAGGGTGAGAATACGGCGATTCATAGGGTGTGGGATAGGTAAGTGCGATTGTTTGTTTTCCGTATGAGGGACGATGGGTGGATGTTTATTCCCAGCCAAATCCCTAGCAATAAAAAAGGCACCCTGTGAGGAGGTGCCTTAAAGAATTTACTAAGACTTGCTGGATTAGCGGTATTGGTTCTGCTGTTTGTCTTTTTCGTTACCGACGGCGTAGCCACCAGCACCACCGAGTGCAGCACCGATAGCGGCACCTTCAGCAGCATTGCCAGATTGGTGACCGATAATTCCCCCTGCGATAGCTCCGAGAGCTGCACCAGTTCCTGCATTTGCCTGGGCGTGGTTTTGTGGTTGGCAGCTAGTGAATGCTGCTGCGGTGGATACGGCTGCGATTGCTGTAATGATCTTTTTCATAGTATTTCTTCCAATGGGGTTATCCAACAAACTAACAGCATATTACCTCGCTGCAAGTTTATTGAGTATGGAATGGATCAATGGTGGGCCGTGGTAGATGAAGCCCGTATAGAGTTGGATAAGTTTCGCACCGGCATTGAGCTTTTCGATGGCGTCGTCGGCAGTCATAATGCCGCCAACTCCGATGATAGGGATTTGTTCATCGAGGTGGGAGTAGAATGCTTGGATAACTTCGGTGGATTTTTGGGTGACGGGTTTTCCGGAGAGTCCGCCAGCTTGTTGGGCGAAGGGTTTTCCGAGGACGGGTTCACGGCTGATTGTGGTATTGGTTGCGATGAGGCCGTCGAGGCCGCCATTGAGGAAGACGCGGGAGAGTTCGGCGATTTGTTCATCTCCCATATCAGGGGCTACTTTGAGAGCGATGGGCATATGGGTGCCGGTGGTCTCGGTGAGGTGGGCTTGTTCACGCTTGAGAGCTTCTAGCAGCCTCGCGGTGTCATCGGCGGCTTGGAGGTCGCGCAGGCCGGGAGTGTTAGGGGATGAGATATTTACGGTGACGTAGTCAGCGACGCCCCAGCAGCCACGGAGGGCAGCGAGGTAGTCATCGACAGCATTTTCGTTGGGGGTGACTTTATTTTTTCCGATATTAAATCCGACGATTCCTTTGAAGGTTTTGGAGGAACGGACATTAGCGACCCCTTGTTGGATGCCGACGTTGTTGAAGCCCATGCGGTTGATAATGGCTTCTTCTTCGATGATACGGAAGAGTCTGGGGGTGGGGTTACCGGGTTGTGGTTTGGGGGTGATGGTACCAATTTCGACTGAGCCGAAGCCGAGTCGTCCGAGGGCGTCAATGGTGGAGCCTTCTTTATCGAGTCCTGCGGCGAGGCCGACAGGGTTAGGGAAGGTGAGGCCCATACATTCGACTGGCTGCGAGGGAGGGGTCTTGCCTGCGAGGAATTTGAGGAGTCCGAGTGACTCGGATTTGCGCAGGAGGTCGAGTGAGAGGTGGTGAGCGTCTTCTGCGTCGAGCTTAAAGAGGAGATTGCGTGCGAAGTTGTACTGGCCACTGGTCATGGACGCTGCATAGCGGGGCATCTGGGCTTTGTAAAGCCAGAGACTCGCTGCAGCGAGTTGATAGTTGATTGGTCAAGAGTTATTGGGGGGGGGCATGCTGAAAGATCTGGATTTTGGTTGGTACTCTTGACCCATGGCCTTTGACGCGCTATGCAGCGGGCATGTCCGAGCTGCCGAAAGCATACGAACCCCAGGAGGTTGAAAAGAATTGGTACCAACAATGGTTGGAGAACAAGTGTTTCCATGCGGATCCGTCTTCTGAGAAGGAGGCGTACTCGATTGTGATTCCTCCGCCGAATGTGACAGGGATATTGCACCTTGGGCATGTGTTGAACAATTCGATTCAAGACATTTTGGCCCGTCGTGCACGTCAGCAGGGCAAGGAAGTATTGTGGTTACCAGGTACCGACCACGCGGGTATTGCGACTCAAACGAAGGTTGAGAAGAAGATTCGTGAGGAAGAGGGCAAGTCGAAGCGTGAGCTTGGGCGCGATGCGTTTTTGGAGCGAGTCTGGGACTGGAAGGACAAGCATGGTGGCATTATTATCAAGCAGCTGAAGCGTCTAGGATGTAGCTGTGATTGGGATCGCGAGCGATTCACAATGGATGAGGATTACTCGCAGCAGGTTTCACAAGTATTTGTGGATCTCTTTAAGGAAGGTTTGATTTACCGTGGCAAGCGGATGGTCAACTGGTGTCCAGTGTCATTGACGGCATTGTCTGACGAAGAGGTGATCATGAAGCCTAAGAAGTCGAAGTTGTACTTCATGAAGTACGAGCTGGTGGATACGCCTGGAGAATTTTTAGAGATTTCGACGACCCGTCCAGAGACATTGATGGGTGATATTGCTGTTGCGGTGAACCCAAGTGATGAGCGCTTCAAGCATTTGGTAGGCAAGAAGGTGCGCCGTCCATTCCCTGAGGCGGAGATTCCTGTGATTGCTGATGATCACGTGGATGTGGAATTTGGTACTGGGTGTTTGAAGATCACCCCTGCGCATGACAAGGCTGACTTTGAGATTGGTGAGCGTCACGATCTTGAGATTATCGATGTGTTGCATCCAGATGGCAGAGTGAACTGCCCTGAGGTTCCTGAGCTTGATGGTCTTGATCGTTTTGAGGCCCGCAAGAAGGCGGCTGAGATGCTCGAGGCAAAAGGTCTCCTTATTAAGGTTGAGGAATACGAGAACAATGTTGGTTTCTCTGAGCGTGCTGATGTAGTGATTGAGCCACGCATTTCGATGCAATGGTTCCTGAAGTACCCAGCGATTGGGGAAGCTACGGAGGCGGTGGCGAACGGTGAGATTACTTTCCGTCCTGAGCGATGGCAGAAGACTTACGCGCATTGGATGGGCAACCTGCAGGATTGGTGTATTTCTCGCCAGTTGTGGTGGGGGCACCAGATTCCTGTCTGGTACAAGAAGGAGAAGGCCTTTGCGCTCCGCGAGAAAGAGAGTCTCGATATTGCTGATCTCGAGTCAGGTGACATCTACGTGGGCACAGAGGCTCCAAGTGATGGCGAGTGGGAACGCGACGAGGATGTGATGGACACCTGGTTCAGCTCATGGCTCTGGCCATTTGCGACGATGAGCGAGGATGTGAAGTCAAAGTTTTACCCGACGACGGACCTCGTGACTGGTCCTGATATTATCTTCTTCTGGGTGGCACGGATGATCATGGCGGGGTACCGTTTTGAAGGTAAGTTGCCATTCAAGAATGTGTTTTTCACATCGATCATTCGTGATTTGAAGGGACGCAAGATGAGTAAGTCATTGGGCAACTCGCCGGATCCGATTGATTTGATGGACAAGTATGGTGCAGATGGCTTGCGATTTGGATTGATGCGCATTGCTCCTGTGGGGGCGGACGTCAAGTTTGATGAAGCTCAGGTTGAAGAGGGGCGCAATTTTGCGAACAAGATCTACAATGCCTGTCGTTTTCGTCAGATGCAGGAAAGTGATGGTTCTGAGTTAGTAGTGGATGCGAGCTTACCGAGCTACGCCATCGATATCCTTGCGAAGTTGGACAAGTTAGGTGCTGATTTGGAGGTTGCGTATGGCAAATACCGCTTCAACGATTTGACCCAACAACTCTACGAGTTTTTCTGGACTGAGTATTGCGACAAGTTCCTTGAGGCGGCGAAGTTTGATTTCCGCTCGGGTGATAGTGAAGCAAAGCAGAAGGCGCTTGGGGTAATTGATTTGGTAATGAGCCGCTATCTTGCCTACTTGCATCCGTTCATGCCACACATCACTGAAGAGCTCTCAGCGAAGATGGGCTATGTGAATGAAGGTGAGTTTTTGATGCAGAAGACCATCGATACTACTCCAGTACTTGCAGCATTGTCAGAGGATGAGATTTCTCAGGGGCAAGAGATTGCTGCTGCGCTTTACGAGACTGCAGGCAAGCTGCGCAATTTGAAGTCAGAGTACAACTTAGCAGCGAGTAAGGATGTTAGGTTTGTCTTCAAGCCTGTGGCTGACTGGGTGGCTGCCGAGTGTGATACATTGGCGACATTGGTTGGGGCCAAGGAGATGGCCTTGCAGGCTGATTATGAGGCACCTCAGGGGACACCTGCGGCGGTGACTGGCTTTGGCGAAGTTTACATGCCTTTAGAGGGCTTGATTGATATGGATGCAGAGAAGGCTCGTCTCGATAAGGAGATCGAGAAAGTGTCCAAAGAGGTCGAGAAAGCAGGCAAGAAGCTTAACAACCCGAACTTTGTTGAGCGCGCTAAGCCCGAGGTTGTCGCCAAGGAGCGTGAGCGACTCGGTGAGTGGGAAGGAAAGCTTGAGCAGCTAAAATCTATGCGTGAGGCACTAGCCTAACAGCAGGCTAATGGAGGCCATTCCTACTTTCCGCTTGCGGTCACTGTGGGAATGGCTTTAAGGATCTTTAATGGTTCAGATTAAGGATGCTTAGCCTATCAGACATAGAAGGAATTGATTCACCAGTAGTTGAGCTTTTTGAAGCTGCTGGTTTTACGAGTGTTGATGTTTTCATATTATATCGTCCTGAGTATTTATTCACCGAGCTTGCGAAGGCAAACCGGATGCTCAAGATTGTCGATGAGGTTCCCTCGATTGACGCCTTAATTTGCTGGAAAGAAAGTCTGATAGATCCTGTACAATACAGACCTATATTTTATCCCGACGAGTTATCGACCATGAGTGAAGAGGGTCAAAGGATTCATTTTGCCACTCCAATGACTGAGAAGTTCATTGAGAGTCATGCTATGGATTTAGCAACACTACCTAGAGCAAGTGTTGTACCTGCGCACGAGGAGGGTGTGGATCTTGTTGAGATTCCTGAGCCTACTGAGCTCGGTGAGGAATCGTTATTGGAATCGGGTGTTGTGTTGCCAGATAAGGCATCGACGGGCAAAGCGATCGTTCAGACGATTGCTCCAGAGAAGCGCAATGTAGATAAGTCCAAGCTGAAGAGCGTAGAGAGTCTGCAGCAACAAAGTGAGACGCTTCCGGTTGTTGAACCGAATCGTGAGAGGGATCGGGTGCGGATGGCGAAGAAGGAGACTAATGAAGGGGTGGATCCGCAGTCGAAGAAGTATATACGAGGGGTTCTGCACAATGATGGTCGTCGCACCTATATTGGAGCTTATGGTTATGTATTAAGCTTATTGTTGCTGATGAGCTCAGTGTTACCGATCGTATATATTGTGTGGAAGCGCGAGGATTACCTATGGGGGGTATTGGCGCCGGCCATCGCATTTCTGGGGCTATGTGTGTATGTATTTGTGGCTCGCAAGAGTTCGTGTCCGGTGTGTCGGCAGAGGCAATTTGTGCCTAAGGCGTGTCGCAAGCATGTGAAAGCGCACAGTTATCCGGGATTGGGCAATATGTTACCGACGGCATTGCATTTGATTAGTTTCAAGTGGTTTCGCTGTATCTTTTGTGGGACGGCGATTCGGGTGAAAGAATGAGCTCGATCGCTTCTTGCCAAGTCATCACTGAGTCACTAGTGTACGCGACATGATGCGACGTGGGTTTTCACTGCCAAAAACAATCATAGCCGTTATTGTAGTTCTCGCTTTGGGAAGCATGGCTGCGCACACTGTTTTATCTTGGGTGCCAAGAAACCTGCAAGAGGTTGATGGCATGCATTCAAGTGACGAGCAGCCGGTGGCAGATTTGCATGCGCGACTGAAAGAGGCAGTTGAGAAATCGTATGAAGTTACCATCACTGAGGAGGAATTGAATCGATATTTAGCGAGCAAGTTACAGCTGACACAGTCACCGATTGTTGATGATTACGTGCACATCAAGGGCATTTATGTAGATCTCAAGCCTGGGGTGATTGACGTGAGTATTGAGAGGGAATTTACGATGCCAGACAACCAGCAGGCTGACGGCGCTAAGAAAGTTGGTTTTTTGCCAATGGCTCAGACCGTATCCATGCAGTTAGAAGTTGAGACAGTGGATGATGTCGATGGAGGAAAGAAGACGACAGTTCATTTTCCGGGAGGTAATTTCGGCAAGGCTCCAGCGCCAGGTTTGTTAGTTTATGTGGTGAAGCCAAGTTTTGATATCATACTCAACCACTTTAGTGAGGAAGTGGAATTGGGTTATCGGCAGATGACGAGTGTGAAGGTGGAGGATGGTCTCATTAAGTTAGATCCACGGCCAGTGACAGCTCAACCAGCACAGCCTTGATGAAGTGGTGGAGGGGCAGTTTTATTTATGTGCTCGGCCTGATGTTACTGGGCCAGGGGGTGCGTGCGCAGGTCAACGCGCCAGTGGGCGAGAATCTATTGCCAGAGGACAGTCATAATCTGTCGACTAACAAGATTCAGAAGGTTGTAGTCAAAGGGGACAACAACAAGATGAGGATGGCGATTGCTTCGATTGCCAATAGAATGGGTAAGGAGCTGCACCTTTTGCTAAAGGAACCAGAAGCTTACCAAGGCGATCGGATTCTCTTTATTGACATGTATGAGGATGGAAAGGCCAGAGGTCGTTTGAAGGTGCGGCCCTCTGTGACTCCATTTGAAAACGACTTGGTGATCCGTTTGTTAGTAGATACTCGATCGAAAGTGGATAGGGCAATATTAGCACATGGAATATTAGATGTGTATTTATATCGCCGAGGTTTAGAGGGGGTAAAGAATCTGGCAGATGGGCAGGAAGCGGTTGTGCCGCCATGGCTGAGTTATGGATTGATAGAGGCGATTGCTTGGAAGAAGGACAGTTCGCGGCGAAGGGTATTTGAGCATTTGTTGTCGAACCCTGAGGTTTTTCCCTTAGATAAAGTGCTCAGTAGTAATGGTCGTGAGGTGCGAGCTTTTGATGCTACTAACGAGAGTTTTTATCGAGCGGGTTCCTGTGCTTTAGTGCTGGCACTTATTCGACAAGATGGTGGGGAGGAGGCCATGCAGGCGTTTTTGTCTGAGGTCGTTTTGTTTGAGGGAGAGATTGATATTCTTTTGAGGAAGCATTTTCCAGATCTCAGCATTGGAGCGAATGCTTTGAAAAAGGTATGGAGTTTGCAGGTGGCTGAGATGGCTGCACCGAAGATGGTCGAGACATTTTCAATTGCTGACTCTGACAAGAAGTTGGTGGAGGCACTGACATTGAGTATCGCGGATGAAGGGGGCAATGCTCGGCTCGTTCCATTTGATCAATATTTTTTGTTAGACGAGCTCAGTAAGAGCCAGAAGATTCAGGCGACCGAGGCTTTACGTCAAAATGTGGTTCAACTCTCAAACCGTTGTCATCCAGTCTACCGTCCAATCTTATTAGAGTATGCAAAGCTGGGGATGGAGGTATCTCAGGGGAACACAGAGAACGTGTCGGTTAGATTGCCAGTATTGGCGGATGAGCGACAAAAGATGGTGATCGCTGACGAAAGGTGTCGCGATTATTTGGATTGGTACCAGATCACACGCGCGTATGAGGTAAGGGGTGATTTTTCTGGGTATATGAATTTGAAAGAGAGTTTGGCAATGGAGCGTGAGCACAAGAAGGACACGAGCATTGACCCGTATTTAGATAAGGTTCAGAAGCTGATGGGCACTCGTGAGAGCGAGTGATTGTGAGGCGGGTTAGCTATCAGCTTTGGCTAGGATAAGTTGTTGTTTGGAGATGCGTTTAGCGTGGTTGTATATGCGCTTCATGGTATTGATAAATTCCATTTCGACTTTATAGATAGCGAGCCTGTTAGGTTGGGAGGCTGTCAGCATACTCGCTTGGTGTTCGAGAGACATATGGATGTGTTCTTTGATTTCGAGTGAGCGGTCGAGGACTTGGCGTGCGAGGTCTGGGTCGTCGTGTGAGATTCCTTTTGCGCAAAGTACTGAGGCTCGCCAGACGGATTTATAGGTATCACTCATCAGCTCTTTCATTTTAGGGCTAGGTACGACGTGTTGTGAGCGTGCTTCGATGAGGGCCTCGACGAGATCTGTTGCGAGTGTGGAGCTGATGCTTTGGAGGTAGTTGCATGCTGTTAGGATGAGGAGCAGTTGGTTACTGTCGTGTTTATTCATACCGTCACGGTTGAGCATGGAGAGGTACTCGAGGATCGATTGGATGAGTGTGCTGATATCGTCTTGGCGGTGGGCAATTTCTCTAAATTGTTCAATTTTTGCATCCCAGCCAGCTTTTTGGAATCGAGAGAACATTTCGTCGATAAACCCTTCGATACGACCGATTTCTAATTGGGCGCGTTGGAGGGCGAGGGCGGGAGTGGCGAGGAGCTCTTTGTCCAGATATTGGGCGGTCATGACGGGTTCATCCGTCGATGGGCGTTCTGGGACGATCCAGGTGCAGAGGCGAGCCAGGGGGCCAGTGAACCAGATAAAGAGCACGGTGTTTGCGACATTGAAGAAGGTGTGGGCATTGGCAATTTGGCGGGGCACCTCGGCTTTCATTTTTGCGGTGCCGGTGAGCTCGTCAGATGATGGAGAGATGTCCCTCACAATTTCGCAAAACTCAGGAATGAACCAGACCCAGATCAGGACCCCAAATACATTGATGAGGACGTGTGCGATGGCAGCTCTAACAGCTGATCTATTTTTGCCGATGGCGGCGAGGATGGCGGTGATGCAGGTACCGATATTTGAGCCGAGAGCGAGTGCGACTCCAGCTTCTAGGGTGATAAGTCCGCCGCTGGCCATGGCTATGGCGATCCCAGTGGTGGCGGCGGATGACTGGATGAGAGCTGTGAATCCAGCTCCAACGAGAATTCCCAACATCGGGTTATCCATGCGCTGCATGAGTTCGAGGAATGCAGGGTATTCACGCAGTGGGGCCATGGCGGCTCCCATCAAACCCATGCCGAAGAAGACGAGGCCGAGTCCCATAATGGTGTCTCCGTATTCGCGGGCTTTTTTACGTTTTGCGCCGACGCGTAGAAGGAAGCCAAGGGCCACGGGGAGCAAGGCGTATTGGGTGATATTGAAGGCAATAATTTGGGCGGCGATGGTGCTACCGATATTGGCTCCCATGATGATGCTGATCGCCTGGGTGAGGCTCATGAGGCCGGCACTGATGAAGCCTACGACGAGGACGGTGGTGACGGAGGAGGAGTTGAGTATGGCGGTGATGATGGCCCCAGAGAAGGCACCCATGAAGCGGTTGCCCGTCATTTTCTGGAGGAAGCGTTTCATGCCATCACCGGCTACGGTGCGGACTGCATCCGTCATGATCTCCATGCCAAGTAGGAAGATCGAGAGTCCACCAAAGAGCTGCATAATGACAATGCCCCAATCGATGTCCATCTCCTCAGAAGGAGTACCGGCGGCGAGGAGTGACTGGCAGCTCAGAGTGAGGAGGGCGACGAGGAGGCTTACGCGTAGCCAAATTTTGTTAGGAAACAATCGCATGAATGTGTGCTTAATATCGTTCGGGGATCCAGTGTCTATTTTTCACGGAGGCGATTGAGTCGTAGGCGCCGTCTTGTATGGGTGGGGGGAGTTGGATTTGATCTTGGGGGAGTTTTTCGTAGGGGATCATGCTGAGGAGGTGTGAGATACAATTGAGGCGAGCTTTCTTTTTATCATTGGAATTCACGAGGTTCCATGGGGCCCAATCGGTATCGGTAGCTTCGAACATTTCATCACGAGCGCGGGAATAGGCGAACCAGCTACGGCGGGATTCTAGATCCATGGGGCTGAGTTTCCAGCGACGCATGGGGTCATTGATACGTTTGAGGAAGCGTTTTTCTTGTTCCTCATTGGTTACATTGAGCCAATATTTGATGAGGATGATGCCTTGATCTATCAGGGACTTTTCAAAGTTGGGGACGGTACGCAGGAAGTCAGCGTGTTCTTGTGGGGTGCAGAAGCCCATGACTTTTTCGACACCGGCTCGGTTATACCAGCTTCTATCGAAGAGGATGACTTCACCTGCAGCG
This sequence comes from Rubritalea tangerina, assembly GCF_042683245.1. Lineage (NCBI taxonomy): Bacteria > Pseudomonadati > Verrucomicrobiota > Verrucomicrobiia > Verrucomicrobiales > Rubritaleaceae > Rubritalea > Rubritalea tangerina. The sequence continues at coordinate 43,117 of NZ_JBHUJB010000037.1, read as the reverse complement.
GGGAGGTGTGCGATGTAACGCTGGAGGTAGATTTGAGTTTTCTCGCGGTCGGTAGGGGCTGGGAGGGCGACAGTGCGGAAGACGCGGGGGCTCACGCGTTCGGTGATGCGTTTGATCATGCCTCCTTTACCCGCGGCGTCTCTACCTTCGAAAATAACAACGACTCTGAGACCTTTGGCTTGGATCCAACTCTGGAGGTGGACCAGTTCAGTCTGTAGGTACTCGAGGGTGCGGAGGTATTCTTTTTTGCGGTGTTTTTTATGCGACATACTTTGAGAGGGTGAATGAGCATCGTACAGGAATTCGTTAGACGAGGAAACTCATAAATCTCTCAGGTTGTCGTGCATTTGTGGAGTTATTCTAGAAATGCCGGCATGCTGTTAGGCTCTGGATAGATGAACTCTTTTCCTTCGTAATTTCTAAGAACAACTTGGTTGTCGGTATGTTGGACAACATAGTTAGGGTTGAGTGGAATTTTTCCGCCTCCGCCTGGGCCATCGATTACGTATTGTGGGATGGCGTATCCGGATGTGTGGCCACGCAAGCCTTCGATAATTTCTAGGCCTTTACTGACACTGGTGCGGAGGTGTGAAGACCCTTCGATGAGATCGCACTGGTAGAGGTAGTAGGGTTTGACTCGGCACATGAGCAATTTGTGAACGAGTGCTCGTTGTGTGATGACGTCATCGTTGACACCTTTGAGGAGGACTGATTGGTTGCCGAGAGGGATGCCGGCTTCTGCGAGTCGAATGAGGCCTTGTTGGACTTCAGTGGTTAGCTCCTTTGGGTGGTTAGTATGAATGGAGATGAAAAGTGGATGGTGCTTTTTAAGCATTGCGCAGAGTTCGGGAGTAATGCGCTGGGGGAGGAAGATTGGGATGCGTGAGCCGATACGGACGAATTGGATGTGAGGGATTTGGCGCAGGCGTGTGAGAATGCGGTCGAGTTTGGCATCAGTAAAGAGGAGTGGGTCACCGCCTGAAAGGAGAACATCACGGACACTTGGTGTGTTTTCGAGGTATTCGAAGGCTGCTTCGTACTGGGTTTCGAGTTGTTGTTCGCCGACACCTGAGACCACGCGTGAGCGGGTGCAGTATCGGCAGTAGGAGGCACAGCGGTCGGTTACGAGGAAGAGGACTCTATCTGGGTAGCGGTGGACGAGGCCTGGGACGGGCATGTGAGAATCCTCACCGCAGGGGTCTGAGAGCTCCGCTGGGTCTTCCCAGGTTTCTTCGATACGTGGAATGATTTGTCGGCGGATTGGGCAATTGGGGTCGTCTTTATCGACGAGGTTCATGTAGTGGGGGGTGATCGACATGGCGAGCTTGTTGCCGGAGAGGAGGATACCAGAGCGTTCTTCTCGGGTGAGATTGATTTTGGATTCAAGCTCTTCGAGTGAGTTTATGCGGTTACGCAGTTGCCATTTATGGTCGTTCCATTTCTCCATCGCTTCTAGTGGCCAGTAGCCTGGTGCGTGCGATTGGATATTCATCGATCGATCGTATTCGTCTGCGCTGCTCATGTGTTTAGCGATAGTAAGGTGATTTTTGAGGATGTCAAAAGGGGGATGGTAAATTTGTTTAACTGAAATTAACTATCTTTTAGAGTCGCCAATTTCGTTAAAATAGAGAAGTGTGGGCCGAGTATGTTTTCGGAAGCCTTTCGTGATTTAACTAAGCCGCACGTGCTCAATATATTAGAAGCCTTGAAGAAGTCTCAGGGGATGACGGTGAGTGAGCTTTCTAAGGCGGTGGAGTTGAGTTATATGGGTGCCAAGCAGCATTGTGAGAAATTGGAAGCATTAGGGTTTGTAAAAACTTGGCGGGTACCCCGCAAGGCGGCTGGGCGGCCGGAGAAGCTTTATATTTTGACGGAGAAGTGTGCGCATTTATTTCCACAAGCTGGGGTGGATTTGACTTTGAATGTGATGGAAGGGGTGAAGCGATTTTTTGGAGATTCGGCTCCTGAGAAGATTTTGTTTCACCACTATGAACAGCAGCGCTCAAAGTGGGCGACACATGTGAGCAAGGGGAAATCGATGGTGGAGAAGGCGACGCGTTTGGCGGATTTACGAGAGAAGTCAGGGGTGTTTTGTCAGTGCCATTACACTAGACAGGGGGGATTCAGAATTGAGGAATACCACCATCCGATGCAGGAGATTTTTGATCGTTATCCCTCAGCCATTTTGCAGGAGGTAAGGATGATGGAGCATCTGTTAGGTACGCGAGTCGAGCGTGTGGTGCAGCCATTGGAGAAAGGTGGGGAGCTTGTGATCTACCGCATAGGAGTGTTAGGCTAGGCGGTTAGCCAGACTTAGGGTGCGGTCACGGGTGATGGAGCCGTGCTATACCATCTCTCGACTCGGAATAGACGAATGGAGTGTGGTTGAGTCTTGTGAAGTTTGCGCTTCGCGAATTTAGAGTAAATCGGATTATCTTACCGAATGTCATCGTTGTCATTCAGTTGTCCCGCGCGTGCGGGAGGCCTTCACTGGGCCTTGATATTCTGCAAGCTCATTCCGACCATTGTCCATTCCGTTTCGCTCAATGGTATTAAAATCCGAGTTGGGTACCAAAGAGGTAGACGAGTTTTTTCCATTTTGGCAATGAATAGCGCTGGTCGAAGACTTGGAAGTTATCATCGCGCATTTTTTTAAGGATGCCGTGGTAGATCCGGCGCATGCCTTCAGCGGCGCGGAGGGCACGTTTATCGCATTCAGGGAGGTTTTCGATAGCTTCTTGGTAATAGGCTTCCGCGCGTTCAGCGATATAGTGCATCATGTTGATGAAGCGGCCATCATAGACTTTGCCGATGAGGTCACGCTCGGTGTACTGGAAGCGGTCCATATCATTGAGTGGGATGTAGATGCGGACGCGGTCAGCTAGGTCTTCGCCCACATCACGAAGGATGTTAGTGAGTTGGAGGGCGTGGCCGAGGGCGACGGCATATTTTTTTGATTGTTCGCTGGTGCAGCCGAAGATTTCGATAGAGATGAGTCCAACGATACTGGCGACGCGGTAGGTATATTCTTTAAGTTCGTCCCAGTTAGCGAAGCGGCGATGGGGGTTAAGGTCTGATTCACAGCCTTCGATGAGGTCGAGGAAGAGTTGGTTGCTGATGCCGTAGCGGTCGCGCAGCTGGAGAGTTTCCTTTTGTAATGGTGTCTCAGGTTTGCCGTTGGGGGAGAAGCATTGAATCCAGGAGTCGAGGCCGGCTCGTTTTTCCTCCATAGGGATATCTGGTTCATCTGCTAGATCATCAATGACGCGGCAAAAGGCGTAGAAGGTGACCATGTCATCGCGTCTGTCTTTAGGGAGGCAGAGGAAGGCGAAGGCCAAGTTAGATTTTGCCTGTTGGGTGATGGTAGCTGCTTCGGACATTGTAAAGAGTTCCCCAAATCGCGGGGCAATTTGGGGAAGTAGGAAGTTGGCAGGGTGTTATGTTAGGGGATGTGTCAGGGGTGATTTCTGAGTGGTTGATAGATTTAGTCGATGAAGCCCCAGTGTCCTGAACCGAATGGCCAGAGCGCAATCATGGCTGGACCGACGAGGTTAAATTCTTTGACGGTGCCCCACATCCGGGAATCTGAGGAGTTAGAGGAATTATCGCCCATGGCCCAGTATTCGGATTTTCCAGTGGAGGGTTTATCCGCGAGACGGACATAGCGTCCTGGGGCAAGCCTTTGGAGGCTTTGGTATCCGCCGTAGCCATTGGCATTAGATTCGACGCGCAGGACGCCTGGGGCCTGCATTTTTTCGTCGTCGATATAGACGAGGGCTTGTTCGCTGATTTGCATGACTCCGAGTTTTCCGTCGGGGCGAGCGAAGGTGAGAGTGCGTTGGTTACCGCCTTTGAGTTCGACTTTTTGTCCTGGGGTGGCGATGAGGCGTTTGATGTAATGTGAGCCGACTGGGGTACCTGAGCGAGCCGCTTCATCGTGGATACCTTTGATTTCGCGGGTGTCGAAGACGAAGACTTCGCCATCTTTGGGGGCTCGGAAGTGGTAGGAGAATTTGTCGACGAGCACGAGGTCACCGGTTTCTGTGTAGCCTTCGGCAATGATAAAACCGACGGGAAGGCGCACTTGGGTAATCTGGAGGAGGCGTTCATTGAGGTTTTCGCTCATTTTCCCTCCGGCGAGTTCTTCGAATGCTTTTGTATTGATTGCTTCAGCGAAGGCTGTGGGTGAGCCTGCGATATTTTCGGTACGGCCACTTTCAAAGGTGATGACGGTACGTGAGAAGAAGTGGAATTGTTGTTTGGCTTCGACTTTGGTGATGCGGTCACCTTTGGTTTCATTGACAACGGAGAGGTAGCTGCGGCCGTGGGTGACTTCTTGGGCGAGTCGGATGGGGAGGGCTGGCCATTTGTCTTTGGATTCGACGTGGCCGATGATGCCGTTGAGGGTTGGGCGCATGGAGCCGGTGGGGATACGGAATGGCTGCAGGTAGTAGGCTCGGAGGCCTAGGGCTACGACGATGGCAACGAAGAGGACTTCGACATTTTCAGCGACAGCGTCAGGTGCCTTGTAGCGTGGGAGTGCTTGTTCACAACAGGCTTGGAGTTGTTTTCCAGCTTCTTTGGTTTCTTCTTTGGAGCCAGCTTTCCAAGCATTTTTGAGGTCCTCACGGCGGGATTCAATTTCATCGATACGGTCCTCCGCGAGGAGGTCACGTTTGTAGTTGATGAATTTTTTGGCGCCCTTGTAGAGGTGCTTCGCCTCTTTTTTCCATTTTGGAGTGAACATAATAATGTGGGAGGAGATTGGCAGCCTTATGCTAGATGAAAAGCATAAATTCGCTACGACTTTGGGGCGGGTGTGGTGTAGTCGCCGCCTAGGGCAAGGTGGAGGTCGATGCGGTTTTGGAGCCTACGATTTTTGAGTGCCAGGAGTTGGGCGCGCGAGTTGTTAGCGCGTCTTTGGGATTCGAGAATTTCGAGGATCCCTGAGTTGTCGAGGCCTTCGGAGTAATCCATTTCGGCGGACTTTACGGCGAGTTGTGCCTGGCGGACTTCGACGAGGAGGAATTTTTCTTGTTCCGCGAGTGAGCGGTCGGCCGCGAGGGCGTCTTCGACTTCGCGGAAGGCGCGGATGGCTCGGTCGCTGAAGTCGTAGATGGAGGCTTTATTGCGTTCTAGAGCGGCTTGAGCTTCGGCTTTGAGAGCGCCACCACGGTAGATGTTTTGGGTGAGGGAAGCTGCGGCGCTGGCGGCGAGGAAGTGTGGGTTAAAGACATTCTCGATGTTAGCGTTCGAGCTGCGCAGTGAGCCGGTGAGGTCGATGGAGGGGAGGAGGTTTTTCTGGGCGGCGTCGGCGCGCATAGCAGATTGGTAAACTCGGGATTGAGCAGCTGCGAGATCTGGACGACGGATGAGCAATTCTGAGGGGAGGCTGGCGGGTGGGTTTTTGGTAAGTTTTGGGAGTTTGAGTGAACCTTTGAGGCTAGCAGATGGGTAGCGGCCGAGTAGTTGTTCGAGTTGGCGGGCGGCTTCATCGCGTTGTTGAGTACGGCTGCGTAGGCTTCGTTGAGCTTGGGCGACGTTATTGCGGGAGAGCTGGACGGCGAGGGCGCGGGTGCCGGGTACACCGGCTTTATAGTTTCGCTCGACGATGGCGTTATTTTTATTGAAGGACGCGAGGATGTTTTCTGCGAGTCTGAGTTGGTTTTCAGCAGTGATGAGGTTGCACCAAGCTTTCGCTGTATTGGCGGCGAGGGAGAGGCGGGCGCCACGGAATTCGTATGCGTCAGCGTAGTAGCCGGAATAGGAGGCGTCACGGAGGTCGCGGAGGCGGCCCCAGAGGTCAGGTTCCCACGAGGCATTGAGCCGGATGTTATAGCTTTCGGTATAGACTCTGGCATTGTCACCATTGCCGAGTCGGGTGCGCGAGCCGCCAGCGCCCGCGGTGACGGTGGGAAGCAAGGCAGCTTGGGCACCGATGGTGCCTTGCTTAGCGGCGCGGAGTCGCGCAGCGGAAGCATTGAGGTTGGGGTTGTTGGTCAGGGCTTCGTTAACGAGGCTCGACATTTCCGGGGAATTGAATTCCTCGAGCCACCCGGAAGAGATTTTTTTATGTTGTCCTTTTGAGGCTTCTTTCCAGCTACTGGGGGCGTTGACGACCGCTTTCTGGGTGCTTTTTGTGGGCACGAGGTCGGCGCAGGCGGTGAGGCCTATCAAGCAGCAGGTCGGGAGAAGAAGACGAGTGAGTGGCATTATGGGACGATAGTTTTCTGGAGGATGCGTTCGACGATGGTGTCGGTGCTAATTTCTTCTGCTTCCGCTTCGTAGCTGGGGAGGATGCGGTGGCGCAGGACGTCGGGGGCGAGGTCCTTGACATCTTGAGGGGTGACGAAGGCACGGCCTTGGGTGAAGGCGCGGGCTTTTGCAGCCAGGGCGAGGTTGATCGTGGCACGTGGTGAGGCCCCTGCGCGAATGAGCGGGACGAGGCTCGGGTCGACGCCGGATGGGTTCCGGGTATTGTGCACGAGCTCGACAATGTACTCGCGCACAGCTGGGTCGATGTAGATTTGGTTTACGATGTCACGGCTTTTAGAGACGGTTTCGGTGTCGACGACTTGCTTAGTGGCGGCGACTTTTCCGGAGGTTGCCATGCGGTCGAGGATCGTGAGTTCTTCTTGCTTGGAGGGGTAATCGACGGTGACTTTGACGAGGAAGCGGTCGAGCTGTGCTTCGGGGAGGGTGTAGGTACCTTCTTGGTCGATTGGGTTTTGGGTCGCCAGGACGAGGAAGGGGTCGGGAAGCGGGTAGGTGGTATCGCCGATGGTGACTTGGCGTTCCTGCATGGCTTCGAGGAGGGCGGATTGGACCTTTGCGGGCGCGCGGTTGATTTCGTCGGCGAGGATGAGGTTGGAGAATACCGGGCCAAGTTTGGCGGAGAATTCGCCACTTTCTGGGCTATAGATCATGGTGCCAAGCAGGTCGGCAGGAAGGAGGTCAGGGGTGAACTGCAAGCGGGCGAAGTCGGCTTTCATGCAGCCAGCGAGGGACTTGATCGCGAGTGTCTTAGCGAGTCCAGGGACACCTTCTAGGAGGATGTGGCCGTTGGTGAGGAGGCCGATGACGAGGCGGTCGACGAGTTCTGCCTGACCGACGAGGACTCGAGCCATTTCATTTTTGAGGGCCTCTACCCAGCTGTGGTGTTTTTCGACTTCTGCAGAGAGTGCTTCGTGATCCATGAGTTGCTTGTTACGTGGGTTAGGTTTCTAATGTTTCTGAAATCTTTAGTGGGGGGGCGTGTGCTGAGCTAAGCGTGTGGGCTGATGGGCTTTGTCTAAATTGCTTAGGCTTCGAGCAGCTTGTCCATGACGGGAGCTGGAACGTAGCGGCGGACAATGTCTTCCCATCCTTCGGGGCCTGTGAGTCCCTTAATCATGCTCGATGAGAGTTCTGCGATGTCGCGTGGGGGCATGAGGAAGGTGGTGGTGATATCGCGTGCCATGTCGCCATTGATATGACGCATGACGCGTTCGTATTCATAATCGCCAGGCGAGCGGATGCCGCGGAGGATGTAATGGGCGTCGACTTCTTTGGCGTAGTCAACGAGGTAGCGGTTGTCGAAGTGGCTGATGGTGAGTCGGTCACAGCTGGGGAGGGAGTCGCGCAGCATTTGGATACGGTCTTCGACAGAAAAGGTGTAGCTTTTCGAGGGGTTCGATCCGATGGCGACATAGAGGTGGTCGAAGAGTTCGAGCCCTTGTTCGATCATCCAGAGGTGGCCATTGGTGGGGGGATCAAATGATCCCGCGTAGACAGCAGTGCGCATGACTGTGTTTTGCGTTAGATTTGGTCATTTGTCATCTGAATTTATTTTTTATGAGGGAATCTTTTCCTAGCAAAATGCGGGGTGTGGGCAAAGAAAGTGGTCTTATTGAGAATTATTTTCAATAAGGTCTAATTTTCTGATGGCAATGAGCGTTGCATGTGGGTAACCCCGTCTATCTACATACGAAAAACCGAAATATGACAACGATTCCGTCACGAAACCTACGATTCGTCCTGCCCTTAGTGAGCTTAGTGAGCCCTGTATTGGCGCAGGACTTTCTTGAGCCGACAGTGGTGAGTGCTTCGCGCATTGAGCAGGAGCAGTTAGATACACCCTACAGTGTGGCCGTTATTGATAAGGATCAGATTATCAACGAGCAGATGCGCACAGTACCTGAAGCATTACGCAATGTATCAGGGGTGTTGATTCAGAAGACAACCCACGGACACGGCAGCCCGTTTATTCGTGGTTTTACTGGCCGCCAGAACCTTTTGTTAGTGGATGGTGTGCGCATGAATAATTCGACCTGGCGCAGTGGCCCTGTCCAGTACTGGAATACTTTGGATGTGTATGCGGTGGATCGCATGGAGCTGGTGAAGGGACCTGGCTCTGTGATGTATGGTTCTGATTCCCTGGGGGGGACACTCAATTTATTTAGTAAGAGTGCGCTGTATCGCGACGCGCAAGGGTTCTTCCAGGACGGTGGTGTGTACTACCGTTTTGACACGAACAGCCAAAGCCATGTGGGGCGCCTTGAGCAACGCATTGGTGAGGGGGGGAAATGGGGGTTGCATTTGGGTGCTAGTGTGAAGAGCTACGGGGACATTCGCGATAGCTTTTTTGGGCAGATGAATCGTACTGGCTACCCAGAGCAGAATGTGGACTTAAAGTATAGCTATGCATTGAGTGACACGACGCAGATGGATCTGGCATTCCAGTACCTCAATCAGGATGATATTTGGCGTTGGCACAGTACGACGCTGAGTGAGCGTGGCAATAATGGTACAAGCTGGGTGCATCAGGATCACGTGACTGAAGCTGGGTCATTGGACTACCGTTATTATGATCAAGAGCGCTTTTTGACCTACGCGAAGTTCTCTGGTACTGAGGGGGCTGGCTTGCTCGAGCAATGGACTAGCACAATTTCCTATCAGAAGTCACAGGATTCGGAGACGCGCAGCGACCCACGCTGGGGAGTGGCCAATGTGCAGACATTTGGTGCGAGTTTTCAGGCGAGTTCGGCGACTGGCCCAGGTCAATTGATTTGGGGTGGTGACTTTTACCACGACGCGGTGAAGACGGACGCGAGCGACCCGAGTCGTCGTCCAGTGGCTGATGGCTCACGATACGATTCCTTCGGGGCGTTTGCTCAGTACAACTGGGATGTCGTGGAGAACTTCAACTTTGACCTCGGAGCGCGCGCTAGTTACTTCGATGCGGCTTGGGACAGAGCGTACAACCGCAATTTAGGGCGCGACGAATCTGGGAGCGGCAACTGGGGGGACATTTCCTTTAGTGCGCGTGGTACCTATTCATTGAGCAACGACTGGGCACTCTACGGTGGGGTATCTGAAGGTTTCCGGGCACCGAACCTAGCGGACTTGACTGGTTCTACTGTTTCTCGTTCACGCGACGAGGTGATTGGGTCTTCGGACTTGGATGCTGAGAAGGTTTTGAGTTTTGAATTGGGGACGAAAGCTGATTGGCGTGATGTGACGATGAGTGTGGCAGGCTTTTACACAGCGATTCGCAACCCGATCACGAGTGCTGAGCAGACTATTGATGGCGTGGATTACCTGCGTCTGACGAATGGAGAGGAAGGTTACATTTGGGGCTTTGAAGGGGATGCCGCCTGGCGCATCACTGAACAATGGGAGCTCTTTGGCAATCTCACTTATCAGGACGGAAAGCAGAAGTCGCGTGCTGAAATTGGCGGACCAGTGGTCGAGGACACCGTGTCTCGTCTGATGCCTTTATCGGGCAATGTGCGCCTGCGTTGGACCCAGACAGGAGGTAAGTACTGGGTGGAAGGGCAGGTCTTAGGAGCTGTGACTCAAGACAACCTTTCACGACGTGATGTCGGCGATGACCAACGTATTCCAAGCAATGGCACACCTGGCTATTTGGTGGGATCGGTCCGTGGCGGCTGGCAAGCGCAGGAGAACCTGCTTGTGACACTGGGTATCGAGAACGTGAGTGATGAAGATTACCGCGTGCACGGCTCTGGCCTAAATGAGACTGGCCTGAATGCCTTGTTAGGCATCAAGTACGATTGGTAAGTTCAATCGATTTGTCGTTATTCATATGATCCGAGGTTCTGGATGGGCCTCGGATTTTTTTTGTCTTTTTTCTAAGAAAGACTTGGTACGGGCGTTTTAGAGGTAAATAGTGCAAGCAATGGGCACTAGGAATCTAGACATGATCACGACCCCAGAACAGTTGGTTGAACACGCGCTCAAGGAGTATGAATCACCACTTATCGGCTTTGCTATAGGCATCGTACGTGATCAGGAACGTGCACGCGATGTGGTTCAAGACACCTTTATTCGTCTCTACAAGCAAGATGTAGAGAAGGTGAAGGGGGGCTTGAAGAGCTGGTTGTTCACGGTGTGTCGCAACCGCGCCCTCGATGTCTTGCGCAAGGAAAAGCGCATGGTCGCGAGTGATGAGACGCTTTTTGAGAATGAAGCGAGCAATGTGGCGGCACCCGATAGTTCTGCAGATGTGCACGAAAGGCTAGAAGAGGTGCAAAAGACGATGGAAGCACTCAGTGAGAACCAACAGAAGGTGATACGGCTCAAGTTTGAACAAGGCATGAGTTACCAAGAGATCAGCGAGGCCACAGGGCTGAGTTCGAGCAATGTTGGTTTTTTATTACACAATGGACTTAAGAAGCTCAGAGAGCTGTTACCCAAAGACATTTTAAAATAGCATGAAACTAAGTAAGGATGACCCCAGACTCACTGCTTATGCATTTGGTGAACTCGATGCGCAGGAGACCCGCGAGGTGGCTCAGGCGCTGAGGTCTCAACCAGATTTGCAAAAGGTGGTGGATGAATTACTTGCGATTGAGGCATTATTCAAGAATGAGCAAGAGGAGCAATATCGCTTGAGGCCCGAGCAACGTGCTGCCATTTTTCAAGCGAGTGAGGTGCCGCAGAATGTGGTGCATATTCCAAAGCGATCATGGAACCGTGGAGTGGTTGCTGTCTTAGCGAGTGCGGCAGCTGTGGTGTTGACATTGACTGTGCTGCAACGTCCAGCTGCGACAGATGAAGAAGCATTGGCGGTGATGGATTGGGAGCAATGGTCCGATCTTGAACTGACGGGGCGCACGCAAGCGAGTTCCCAAAGCTGGGAGCAAGTTGCTGAGCCTAGTGCAGATAGTTCGGTTGATGTGAAAAAGGATCTCACGCAAGCGATGCGTTTGCATGCGAGTTCTCTTCACGAGGAAGTCGAGCGACGCGCTGAGAGTGGTGGCTTGGCTGCACCGAAGCAGTTAGAGACAGTACGTGGCTGGAGAGAGCCCGTCGGAGGGGACGCGGTACGCGTGCCATTATCAGCAGGCAATGCTAGCATGGCTTGGGTGCGGAAGGCACTATTGGAGAAGGTGATGCCGGAGCCTGCGGTGGTACGTGCTGAAGAATTACTTAATGAACGACCACTGAGCCAAGAGGTGGATCTGCAGGTGGGGGCCTTGGGTGTCTCTGTCGAGGTGGTGCGATCACCATGGTCGGATGGTGAGCTGTTAGTGTTCATTGATTTTATTGGACGTGAGGCGTGTGATGCTGAGGCGGCATTGGTGTTTGATGAGGTGGTGAAGTTCTACAAACTTGTTGGTTATGGTGGTGAAGGGGACAATGAGGCGCCTGCCGGAAGACGGTTTGAAGCACAGTCAGGTCACAAGGTAGCGTATCGCATTCGTCCGGAAGCAGGGATAGCTGAGGATGCTGGTCTAGGTGATTTAAAGCTTCGGGTCGCTGAGCAGAGTGGTCAGCTGAAGGTGAGGGGGAGTGCAAAGTCGTGGCAGGAGTTGAGTAATCCGCGCAAGTTAGATGTGGCAGTACTCACTTGGGCGTATTGGTTAGAGAACCCTAGTGACACAGAGATGCGTGCATTGTTAGAGAAACAGATTGCTGAAAGTGATGCGGTGGATGCTCCGGAGTTAGTGGACGCGATGGCGGCGAGCTTGAGGCTTGGCCAGTAGTAATCTGAGAGTGGGTGGCTGTTGATCGGCACTCAAAAGCTGTGGGTTCGGGTTGCTTTCGACTGATGGTGTGTATTAAGCTTCTGGCGTGAAGCAGACATTTGCAAATATCCCTGGATTGACCGTTAGGGTAGACAATGTCATGTACGTGCCGAGTCTTGAGGCACCTGAAGATAAGCCATTTGCCTTTGTTTATTTCATCAGCATTCTCAACAATTCTGATGAGGCAGTGACTATCAAAGGGCGAAAGTGGGTGGTGACTGAGGCTGATGGTGAAGTGACGGTGGTGGAGGGAGTCGGAGTCGTTGGAGAAACGCCAAGGATCGTTCCGGAGGAGGAATTTACCTATAACAGCTACCATGTGATCAAGCATGACGCCGAAGTCGAGGGGGCGCTTTTTGGGCGTACTGATGGTGGTGACATCTTTAGCGTTCGCATCCCAGACTTTTCCTTGAGATTGCCTTTATCAGACTGAGGTAGGAGCTGCTTCTATTAGGCGATGTGGAGAAATTGCTTCACAGTGCGAACAGGTAGAATATGAGATGAAAAGTCATCGAGCTATGTGAGCATAAACTCGTGCTTTGGGGCTCATTGGGCACTTCGCTGTGTTGGCAGTTGTCCACTCCTCAATTATGGCCTAGCTAGAGTTGAGAGAAGGGCTCAAGCAAGGCACGCACATCTCTTTCACGGTGTGGGCCGATGCTAGCGATGGCAAGATTTTCAGTTTTGAATGTGTGTGTGGCGAGTGTGTGGACTTGGTCGAGGGTGACTGAGTTGAGGCTATTACGTGCTTCTACTGGGTCGATAATTTTGCCGAAGGAGGTAAGTGAATCACCCATCCAGCTCATTTGGGCGTGGGTGGTTTCGAGTCCTATGCGGGCTTGGCCGAGGGCGTAGGATTTTGCTTGGTTGAGCTCATCTTGGGTGAAACCGTGGTGGAGGATGTCAGTGAGGACTTTGTGGAGTGCGTGGGTGCTTTCTTCGAGTCTATCGGAGTCGAGGCCAGCGTGGATTTCGAGTGTGCCAGTATCTTCGTAGAGGCTAAAGTCGCTGGCGATGTGGTAGCACAGGCCACGTTTTTCACGTAGTTCTTGGAACAAGCGCGAGCTCATGGTTTCGCCTAACAACAGGCTGAGCATGCGAAGGGTTTGTCGGTTATCTGAGTGTCTACCGGTGGTGTGAAAGGCGAGGGCGAGGTGGCTTTGCTCAATGTCTCTTTTATCGTGGAGTAGGGGGACTGAGCCGGAAAACGGGATGGGGGAGAATGCTTGGAATGGGCTTTTTGGGAGGCTTTCTTTAGGGAGGTGTTGGAGCACGAGTTCCATGACTGTGCTGTGCTGAACATTTCCGGCGACCACGACACTTATGCCAGCACTTCTGTAGTGTTGGTCGGTAAATTTTTTGAGTGAGTCGGCATTGATACCAAGGATGGAGGCTTCAGAGCCGGTGATGGACCTGCCGAGTGGGTGGTCTGGCCAGAGGGCGAGCGAGAGTAGGTCGTGGAGGTGATCGCTCGGATTCTCTTGGTACATGACAATCTCTTCTGCGATGACTTCACGTTCGCGTTCTACTTCTTCGAAGGGGAAAGTGGAATGCCAGAGCATGTCGCTCATGACTCCGAGCAGGTGGGGGAGGAGCTCTGATGGGCCACGCGTTTCTAGGCAGGTTTGGTCTTCTGTGGTGAAGGCGTTGACGGTGCCGCCTGCGCCCTCGATAGCGATGGCGAGATCGAGGGCATTGCGCTTGTCAGTTCCCTTGAAGATCATGTGTTCCGCGAAGTGTGCAGAGCCATTGATGGCGGCCTCTTCGTGTCGGCTACCGACGGGGATGTAAATGCCGACAGACACCGATTCAAGGTAGGGCATTTCGCAGGTGGCGATATGGAATCCACGAACGTGATCGTGGTGGTATTTGGGCGCGGGAGCCATGTGTTAGGCTGAGAATGTAAGTAGATGTTCAGCGAGTGCGAGGTCTTCGGGGAAAGTAATTTTCAAGTTGGGGCTCGCATTGGGCTGCAGGAAGGTGGGTACACCGATTAGTTCGAGAGCCGAGACTTCGTCAGTGACAAGGCTGCCTGAGCTTTCGACGTTAGCGTAGGACTTCAGCAGAAGTGATTTATCAAAGATTTGGGGTGTTTCCATGAGCCAGAGGTTTTCGCGGTCTACTGGCGACTGGATGAACTGGTTTTGGTCGGCGCGTTTGACTGTTTCGGTGACGCGTCTTGCGGAGGTTGCTGCCTGGTGATCTTTAGCGGCAGCTAGAGTGCTGAGAATTTGTTTTTCAGTGATGAGAGGGCGTGCACCATCGTGGACTGCAACCCAGCGGGAGTTGGGGGAGAGGGCTGCTAGTCCGTTAGAAACTGAGTTATGACGGTCTGCTCCGCCATCGACTCTGATGAGCGGCTTGTCGGTTGGCTGTAGCTCGAGCTGAGCAAAGCGTTCTTCTGGGCAGACGAGTATAAGTTCCTCGACTGCTGGGCAGAGGAGGAAGGTTTGGATGGAATGCTGGAGGACGGGAATTCCGGCGAGTGGGGCCATGAGTTTATCAAAGCCCATTCTTCTGCTGGAGCCTGCAGCAACGATGATGGCAGAGAGCATGGTGGTATTATGAGAGGGCCTGCATCACGGCCTGAGAGAGGGTTTTGCCGTCGGCGCGACCTTCTGTTTTTTTCTGGAGTAGGCCCATGACTTTACCCATATCTGCGCGGCTTGAGGCGCCGGTTTCAGTGATGACTTGCTGGACGATGGTGGCAATTTCATCGGCAGTCATGGCTGCGGGGAGGTATTTCTCGAGGACCGTGATTTCTCCGAGCTCATTCTCTGCGAGTTCTGGGCGACCGGCTTTATTGAATTGCTCGACTGAGTCTTGGCGTTGTTTGATTTGTTTACGGATGATTCCCATGATGGCGGCATCATCGAGTTGGGCATCGGCATTGCCTTCTTGGATGGCGGCATTTTTGATTGCAGTTTTGAGTGCTCGGATGGTGGTGAGAGCTACCTTATCTTTGGACTTCATAGCGTCCTTCATATCTGCAGTGAGTGTGTCATTGATGCTCATACCTGCAATGTGGCGAGCAATCATCGTGGAGACAAGGGCTGAGTTTGTTTAATTGTCAGCTAGGGGCTGAAATAGCGGAGGCGGTAGAAATTCTGAGATGAGGGTAGTGGACTGGGCTCTGAGTAGAGAAGCGAACCTTGAGCATCACTTTGAGAGGTAGTGAGTGTGAACCAATCAATGAGGTTGTTACTGCGTTCGATTCTATAGGTGTGGTTTGGAGAAAGTTGGGAGAACTGTATTTGGTAGTCTCCCGATTGATTGATTGTTAGCTGTGGGGGAGCATTGGTTTTGAGATCAACCCTCCAGGCAAGGGCGAAGGTGGTGTCATTGCCTGTGGGCATATTTACCTCTAGGGTGTAGTTGCCTGGTGCGAGGTTCTCGAGCCAGATGTGTTCGAGGTTGTCGTAGGGGCTATCAGAAACAAAGATGGGGGTTCCCGAGCTATTTGTGATAGTTAATGAAAGGTTCGACAAGGAGTCATAGGAGCTGATCCAATTTCTTCCAGAACGGGTTCTAGTGACTGTGCGGTTCCAGCTGAGGTTTGCTGAGATGGTTGCTGAACTGGCGTAGTCGGGCACTGAGAATGCATATGTAATGGATTCTGCGGCAGTGATACTGGTGTGGTCCCAACCATAGCGAGGAACGTCGGTATTTTTTTGAGCGTCCGCAGCGAGCAGGATTCTGAAACTATTGAGAATATTAATTTCACCAGCTCCGTAGAGTACGTCAATCGGCTTGGTGCTGGTGTTACTCCAGTTAGGGAATTTTGATTTATCTGCACCAGCAAGGAGGATTGACTTGAGAGTGAGTTGTTGCTGGGCCAGCGATGAATCATGGGTTTGGGCTTGGGCGTGGAGGACAGCGGCGATTGAGGCACAGGAGCCTGTGGAGGAGCTGGTGGTGGTTGCTGGAAAGACAAGTTCTGGCTTCTGGCGTTTTTCTCCATGAAAATTACTAGGAACAGTGCCAGCACTATGCAGACCATCAGATCTGCCTATGGTAATATTATTATAGGCGTGGCTCCATATGTGAGGGAGTGTGGTACTGGAATTGTTATTTGCACCTGATATATGAAGGATGTTGCCCTCTGCAGCCGAGTAATCAAAGGCGCGGCAGAAGCGTTCGGACTTTTGTTCTTTTGTCTCGGTGACTTCTTCTGTTTCGCTATCGATACTATCAGCAAAATTTCCGATATAAGCATGGCTCATGACGTTTTCACTCCAAGAGCTTGGATAAGAGATAATCAAATTTAGAAAGCGATTGGTGCCATAGACATTGGCTTGGAGTATATCTGGGCTGATACTAGATTGGTTGCCGAAAAAGCGTTTTGCTACTCCTGTGGCGTGACCGGAGTAGGTGAGGGTTTCACCGTAGACGTCATTGATTGTGATGTCATTAAATTCAGATTCACTCGGGTTGGGAGCATATATCGAGAGCTTGTCACTGCCGTTTTCGGCTTCGACCATACCAGCAAACACGGTGTTAGTCACTGGGAGTATAACCCCTTCTTCCTGCGTCCAAGTCTGCAGGTCTGACCATCCCACTTCGTTACGCCAGTTGGCACTGGCCGTGAAGAGTGGAATTGTTAGAAGAAGGGTTAATTTTAGAGGTTTCATTGAGTAGGAAAGGTAATATAAGTGCGTCTAGTTCCTGGTAAAGGGTAAATTTGTCGGCTGTGATAGCTAATAAAACCGTAGAGGTGTCCGTTGGTTTCAATGTATGAAAACAAAACCCCGTTCTTTATTCCGAGGCAATGAGGAGGAGCATCCTGTAGATGTCTCTTCATTGATTGATGTGTGTTTTTTACTGCTGATCTTTTTTCTCGTGACGGCAACGATTATGCCGCGCGAATCGGACTTGGACATGCAGCTTCCATCGCCTGGGGTGTCTGCACCGGTGGATGATTTAGTTTTGAGGATATGCGTGGGAGCAGATGACTCGATATCGATTGTTCAGGACTCGGGAGGAAGTGATGTCCTTGAGACAGATGGAGGGGTACGGATATTACCGGTATTGGAAGAGCGCATTGAAATGATGCAAATGGCGGCTAGTCCGAACAAGCTGTTGGTGCAGATTGATGTGGAGGATGATGCCTCTCACCAACGATTTATCGATGTGATGAATTGTCTGAGTGAGAAGGAAGTGGAGCAGATTTCTTTGGTGACTCGAGGTGAATCCTAGTGCCGATTCGAGTTACGAAAGAGGTGAGTGATCCTTGCTAAGCATTGCAGAGTAGCTTTGGTACGAAAAAAAAATGTCTGGCGGACTTGAGAGTCACGCCAGACAGAGAGTCAGCAATGGGGGGAGTGTGTGGGGAAGCTCGCTTATTCCCAATCGAGAACGATTTTACCGGATTGGCCGGAGAGCATGGTTTCGAAGCCCTTGGC
Organism: Rubritalea tangerina; assembly: GCF_042683245.1. Classification (NCBI taxonomy): domain Bacteria; kingdom Pseudomonadati; phylum Verrucomicrobiota; class Verrucomicrobiia; order Verrucomicrobiales; family Rubritaleaceae; genus Rubritalea; species Rubritalea tangerina. The sequence goes on along the minus strand of NZ_JBHUJB010000037.1, from coordinate 25,683 downwards.
GAAATCCGTGTAGTGGAATCGGTGGGTGATGACTGGGCTGATATCAAGGCCAGCGCGTACCATGGAGCTCATTTTGTACCAAGTTTCGTACATTTCGCGGCCGTAGATTCCTTTGAGGATGAGGCCTTTGAAGATGACTTTATCCCAATCGATAGCGACTTTTTCGGGGAAGATACCGAGGAGGGAGATTTTGGCACCGTTGGAGCTATGTTCGAGCATGTCATTGAGGCCGCTGGGGTGGCCTGACATTTCGAGGCCGACGTCGAAGCCTTCGGTCATGCCGAGTTCGGCTTTGACATCGGTGAGATTTTCTTTGGAGACATCGACGACGCGGGTCGCACCCAGCTTTTTGGCGAGGTCGAGTCGGTATGGATTCACATCTGTGACGACGACATTACGGGCGCCAGCAAACTTAGCGACAGCAGCCGCCATACAACCGATAGGGCCTGCTCCGGTGATAAGGACGTCTTCAGCGACGAGATCGAAGGAGAGAGCAGTGTGGACAGCATTGCCGAGTGGATCAAAGGTAGAGACGATATCATCGGGGATATCAGGGTGGATCTTGTAGGCATTGGCAGCTGGAATGACGAGATATTCAGCAAAAGCACCAGTGCGGTTTACTCCGACACCTTCTGTGTTTGGGCAGAGGTGGCGGCGTCCAGCCAGGCAGTTACGGCAGTGGCCGCAGACGATGTGGCCTTCACCAGAGACGCGTTCACCGACGGTGAAGTCGTGTACGCCTGCGCCGACTTCGGCGATTTCACCGCAGAACTCGTGGCCCACAGTCATGGGTACGGGAATGGTCCGTTGGGCCCATTTATCCCATTTCCAGATATGAAGGTCAGTGCCACAAATGGATGTCTTCTTGATCTTAATGAGGACTTCGCCAGGACCTGCAGTAGGTGTGGGGACTTCTTCGAGCCAGAGGCCTTCTTCGGCTTTGGATTTTACGAGTGCTTTCATGGTAAAAATCGTCAATGGACGGCTGCGTGTAGCAGATCACTGGCGTCTGAAAAGGTCAAACCCAGTGCTTTGCTAAATAATAATCTTCTGTAGTCATTTTGTGCATAGTTATGGGGGAGGGAAGTTGGACTGAGGGCGAAAAAAATCGGATAGGATGCAGCGTGCGCAAGTCCACGTTTATCAAGTGATTGTTGAGAGTTGTGGGTGGTGTGGGCCGAGCTTGGCAGTAGATTGCTGTTTACATTTAGACGCAGGTGGTGCGATAGTTTAGATAACTTGATAAAGTTTTTCCATGTATCACAGCATGCTGTGATTGATCAGGTCCTCAGTAGGCGGGGGATACTGGCTCAGCGTCATCGCCTACAGCAAAACCCAAGTGTATTAACCCAAATAAACCATGAGTTCACCAACAAAGTCATCTGTTTCAACGCAAGCTCGGAAGGTAAGCAAGTCTAAGACCGAATCTCAGAGGACCAGCAAGCGGCTACAAGAGTTTGGCATCAAGGCCCCGAATCAGACCGCGAAGAACTTTGTGTTAGATACGAATGTGTTACTTCACGATCCTGGATGTTTGAATCGCTTTGCCGACAACCACGTCTGTATTCCGGCGGATGTATTATCTGAGTTAGATAAATTTAAGAACGAGCAATCTGAGCGTGGGGCGAATGCACGGCGGGTGCACCGGAGGCTCACTGAGATTTTTGGTACGAGCCAGCAGGTAACAAGAGGGGTGAAGACGGAGGGGGGAGGAACCGTACGTTTGGTGATCTATGATCCAACATTTTGTATGGAGAACTCTGAGATGCTGGCGCAATTTTTGCGTGTATTTCCGGACCGGGAGCGTGTGGACCACCGGATTTTAGCGGCTACATTGTTATTATCTGAGCACAACAAGACGCCAGTGGTACTGGTGACAAAGGATTTGAACATGCAGCTCAAGGCTCGTGCTGTGCACATTAATTGTCAGGATTATTTGAACGACAAGGTGGATCCGAGTGAGGTCTCGAATTATGACATGCGGAGTGTGGAAGTGGATGCGAGTGAGTTGCAGAGGTTTGCGAGCACTGGGCATTTAGAGATTGAGCACGAGCGGAGGTCTGGAGTGGTGTTGAATCAATACGTTTTACTGCAAGCGGGTGAGAAGCAAACGATGCCGGCGCGTTTGGATGCTGACGGAGTGTTTGTGCGTTTACAGATTCCCGATGTCTTGCGCATTCCTGACGGTCATCATTTGAAGCCATTGAATTTGGGACAGAAGTGTTTGATTGATGCTTTGTTGAACCCAGAGATTTCCTTGGTGACTTGTTATGGGCAGGCTGGCACCGGAAAGACCCTGGTAGCTGTAGCTGCGGGTTTGAGTGAGATGTTCAATCGGGAGTACAACGGAATCACGATCAGTCGTCCGGTAGTAGCAATGGGTGACCAGATTGGTTTCTTGCCCGGTGATTTGGATGACAAGATGCGGCCATGGTTGCAGCCTATTTACGATGCTCTTGAGTTATTGATGTCTCCGCCAGCGAATTTGCATCAGGGACCAAGGAGGAAGCAGGCCAAGAAAGAGGCCGCAAATAAGGCTGTGGCATCAGCCAAGCCTTGGGAGCCATTGATCGAACAAGGGCTGATAGAGATAGAAGCATTGTGCTACATTCGCGGGCGTTCTATTCCTAACCGCTTCTTTGTGTTAGATGAAGCTCAGCAACTGACTCCGTTGGAAGCGAAGACGATTGTGACTAGGATGTCTCGCGGATCAAAATTGATCATGGTGGGCGACCCTGCGCAGATTGATAATCCGTATGTTGATAGCCGGAGTAATGGCTTAGTGTATACGCGGAATCGATTGAAGGGGCAGCCCTTCACAGCGCACGTTTCACTCTCACGTGGTGAGCGCAGCCCCTTGGCAGAAGCGGGTGCTCAGCTGATGTGATGAGGGTGGGTTTCGAGGAAGAAGTGCTCGAAGTTTGAAGTTACTTGATTGGCCAGTTGTTGGATGGGTACCTCTAGCAACTGGCTGAATCCGTGATAGATACCAGAGAGGTTGATGGGGGAATTGTGTTCACTAGAATCTGAGTAGAATGCTTGTGGTGGGAGCATGTCTGGGGCATCAGTTTCGATGAGGACGCGGTCAGGTGGGAGGTATTTAAAGACGTCTTGGACGTTTTTCTTTTTTGGGTGTAGGAAGTAGCCGGAGAAGGAAAAGTAGGCGCCGAGGTCGAGTAGTTCGCGGGCGGTTTCGCGTGAACCACCGAAGCTATGGAGGAGGAAGCCTCGGGAGGGGAGTGGATTTTGGTGGAGGGTCTCGATGAGCCAGCCCCAGGCTTTCAGCACGTGAATGCTGAGGGGGAGGTTGTTTTGGGCAGCAAGTTCTAGGTGAGTGGTGAATGTGCGGATTTGGTTTTCTTTATGCGGGTTGGGCATCCAGCGATCTAGTCCACATTCGCCGACGCCGACGATTGGGTGTTTGGCGAGGAAGTGTTTGAGTTGTGGGAGCCATTCATTTTCATCGCTTGGGGTGTGCCAGGGGTGGAGGCCGAATGACGGGACAATGATGTCGGGGAACTTGGTGGCTAGGTCGCTAACGGATGGCCAGTCGCTGGGCGAGGTGCCATTGACGACCATTTTTTTGATGCCGGCAGATTGGGCCTTTGAGATGAGCAAGTCAGGTGAGGAAGTGAGCCTTGCATCTTGGAGGTGGTTATGGGCATCGAAGAAGCTGAGGGAGGTGTCCATAGCGACTGATGGGGAGTTAGAATTGTTTGATGAGCTGGTTGGCTCCGTCAAGGAAGTCCTCTTCTAGGATGCTTTTGATTGGCAGCGCGTGTTTGGGGGCTTGATAGATTGAGCCCTCTTCCCCGGGTTGCCGGTAGCTAAGGTCGTAATGGTCGATCAAGATGGAGCGCAGAAAGGCATCCCAATCATTGTTTTTGATGGCATCTTGCCATTGGTCGACTTGTTGATTGCCTCTGAGTCTACGGAGTGCTTGGAGCAGTTCAATGAGTGACTCTGGGGAATCTGAGAAATGCGGGTAGTCTTGCTTGAGCAATCTGATGCGTTCCTCGACGGGGAGTTCGAGTTGGACGACTGTTGCGGAGGAGAGCTTTTGCCAGAGTGCTGGGGGGCAATGGACTTTTCCGATGCGATTGCTTTCGGCTTCGGTCCAGATGATTTGGCTTTGGTCGAAGTTACTGAGTGTGTGCCAGAGTTTTGTTTCGAATTCCTTTTGGCTGGGTTGGCAGCCGGTGGTGGGGTCACCTAGCAACGAGCCTTTATGGTTAGCGAGGTGTTCGAGGTCGAGGATTTGTTGGCCACAATTTTTTAAGGCTTGGAGCATCCGGGTTTTTCCGACGCCAGTGAGGCCTGAGAGGACGACGATTTTGAGGCTGGGAGCATTGAGTTGTTGCGCGAGGTCTTCGACAAGAAATTTACGGAATGCGCGGTAGCCTCCATCGAGCACTTTGGCTTCCCAGCCAATGGAGCTGAGGATATGGGTAAAGGATCGTGAGCGCATTCCCCCACGCCAGCAATAGAGGAGAGGGGTGTAATCGGCTGGTTTACCAGAGAGGTGGTTGAGCAAGTGATTGCCCGCGTTTACGGAGATGAGTGCTGCACCGAGTCGGCGGGCTTCGAAGGGGGATTGCTTGTAAAGTTTGCCTACGCGCATGCGTTCCTCGTCGCTGAGGACTGGGAGGTTGGTAGCACCTGGGATATGGTCGACTGCAAACTCAGAGGGGGAGCGGACATCAATGATTTCAGAGAAGTCGTTTAACTCAAGTGGCAGGGAAATGGATTCTATGTAGTGCACACGAGGTGGAATGCAATGGGCGCGCTGGGCAAGAGCCAGCATGTTGGCTGGATGGGCAAATGAAGTAAGTGGGCTAGCGCCAGCCTAATTTTTCTTCACGCTTTTCGACTTGTTTTTGGGTGACTTTTTCAGATTGCCAAGGGGTGCCGATGACGGGTTCTTGGTAGATGATTTCACCACTGGAATCTCGTACAGTTTGCTGCATGCAGGAGCTGAACAGCAGCAAGCTGAGAGAGGCGACAAGGCACTTAGGCACTAATGGAAGTGTGGTCATGTCTCTGAGTATAAAGTATCTGAAGAGCGTTTCCTAGCATTAGGCGCTCATGAAAGATTCATCAGTTATTTACTAGAATGTGTAGCCGAGGTTGACGCCAAGGAAAGGTGCGTTGTCGTAGTCTTTACGTAGGATGCGATTGCCTTGGCTGTCGTCGAGCACTAGGTCATTGGCAAATCCAACACCTGCAATGAGAGAGGTTTGGATGTTATTGGTTGCTTGCCAAGTGAGAATGCCGAACACAGGGATGCTATTGTCTTCACCGATAGCGTCTTTGAGAAGGACGTTAGAGTCATCGAGACGGAAGCGAAGGCGCTCGCTACGCGCACCGAGTGTGAAGCGGAGATTGTCATTGATATCCCACTTTACGGCGAGACCAGGTCCGAGTGAGGCGCCCACGGTAGAACCTGTGGTGAGGCTCATGTTCTCGCAGAATTGCCAATCGATAACGAGGATGGGGAAGACACTGGCGGAATCTTCAAGTTGGCCTACGACGCCGATGCCGGGACCGATGGTGAGGGTGTCACTGAAGGTATAGGAGGCACCAGCGAGGATACCACCGGTGAGGGTGTCACTGAAGCTTGCGCCGCTTTCTCCTGAAGTTCGGATGTTAGGGATCGCAAAGAAGTCCCATTTTTCGTCATACTTATAGCGCATGAAGAGGCCGAGGTTACCAGTGTGGACATCGTCCCAGGGTGAGAGGCTGGTAAAACTACCGACGGGGCCCGATTTAAAATCGTAGCCATGGTAGTGGTATGAGGCGCTGAGGGCGACGAAGAAGTCGCTATCTGGGTTTGTGAGTGGGATTCCGCCGGTGAGGTGGAAGAAGTTTTTGGAGATTTCACCACCGCCATCGACGTCAGTAGCGAAGTCATAGATGTAGCCGGTTTGGAGTGGGGCGCGTTCGATGGCGTAGGTCGTGGAGCTGAGTGTGGCTGCGAGTGCGCAGGCAAAGAGGTGTTTTTTCATGGAAGAATACAGTGGCTAGAAGAGGTTATTTACGAAGCTCCCAGAGTTCGCAGATTTGGTTATCGAGTGGTTGCTTTGAGAAGCGATCGGTTTGGCCGAGGAAGACAGCACGTGTGCCGGTGCCTCCTTTGAGGTGTTTGACGATGGAAGCGATAGTGACGGAGCGTTTAGCGGAGAGGATTTTGTTATTTTCGGCATTGCCAGTTTTGGAGGCGTAGCCGACGACGAGGAAGAAGGAATCTTTACGGGCGCCACCGATGGTGTCTTTAATTTGTGTGAGTGTGGACCAGCCAACTTCTGAGGAATTTGTTTTAAAGCGTACCGAGCGCACCATGTGGGCATTGTGTTCTTCGCTGATTCGGATGTAAGCAGCTTCGAGTTGATCTGGGGTGAGGCCTTCTAACTTTTCGAGTTCAGCGTAGAGCAAAGCTGCTTCTGGGCGAAGTTCTTCGGCAGATTTTGCGTAGAGTGTGTCGTAGTCGCTATCGGCTCTGAGGCGTTGGAGTTCTGCGCGCATTTCTTCGTTTTCGCTACGCATTCTTTCGACGTCTGAGTTGTTGACAGCATTGAGTGCTTGCATTTCGAGCTCTGCAATTTTTTTGTTGAGCTTTTCGTTCGTGAGCATGGTCTCGTTGAGTGATGCTCGGAATTGGGCAACGGTCTCGGGAGTGGGGCGAGAGCTGAGCTCATTAATTTGTTTATCGCGCTCAGTGAGGGTGTTTTTGAGTCGGTCGACTTCTTGTTTAAGGAAGGCGACGTTGGCGCCTTGGCCTTCGAGCTCAGCGAGTTTTGAGCGCAGTTTTGTGGCTTCGGTGCTGAGGTGTTGGTTGGTAGTGATTGCTGCTTTGAGGTCGATTTGAGCCTTGGTGAGTGAAGCTTCTTTTGCGCTGAGGGCAGTTTGGAAAGTTTCGATATTATTGCGAAGCTCCATGGCGTCGCGGGAGATGCGGGAGCTGAGTTCATCGATGGAGCTAGTGTCAGCGGGAAGGGCGATGCCGAGGTCTTGGAGTTCGCGTTCTTTATTGGCGACACTTTGGCGCAGGGCGATGAGTTTTTCAGTATTGGCGCCACTGCTGACTTGTTGGCCAGCTCTTTGTTGCATGCTAAAGAACATCATGATGGCGATGATACCGAGCATGGCTATGACCACGACAATGAGGGTGTTTTGGTTATTGGCGGGAGCGGGTGTATTTTCGGACATGGTAAGCTGGGTTGGAATGTGGTGTGCGTAGTCTTTAGGGAATATTTGGTGTGGCGGCAAGCACAGGATTGAGTGAGGGCTTATTTACGCAGGACTAGGGCATTGAGTGGTAGGTTCGGGTCGATATCTGCATCGAGTTTCGATTGTTCACCTCGGAGGAATTTTTGGAGAGCGACGTAGGCGATCATGGCAGCATTGTCTGTGGAGAGGTGTTTACTGCAGATATCGAGCTGGAAGCTATGGCGTTGGCAGGCGTCGAGCATGGCATCACGCAGGGCGCCATTACAGGAGACTCCACCGGACATGGTGATGCGAGTGAGCTTGGAAGCTTGGGCTGCTTGGATCGTTTTTTTGACGAGCACGTCGATGACGGCTTGTTGGAAGGAAGCGCAGAGGTCGGGGAGTTGCTCAGGGAGGGCGCGGCCGGTTTCGGGGTTGAGCTCGGAGATGGTATAGAGTACGGCGGTTTTGAGGCCGGAGAATGAGAAATCTAGGTTGCCCTTTTTGAGCATTGAGCGGGGGAAGTTGTATGCATCAGGATTGCCAGTTTTTGCGGTTTTTTCTATTTCAGGCCCTCCTGGGTAGGGGAGTCCCAGCATTTTAGCGACTTTGTCGTAGGCTTCTCCGGCGGCATCGTCCGTGCTTTTTCCGAGTAGTTGGTAGGAGCCAAATTCTTGCGTGTGAAGGATCATGGTGTGGCCTCCGGAGACGACGAGTGAGATGTTTGGTAGCACGCCACGGTCTCCAGCAATGAATGGGGAGAGGAGGTGGCCTTCCATGTGATTGATTGAGAGGAATGGCTTTTTGGTGGCGACCGCCATGGCTTTTGCGGCGGTATGGCCGATCAAGAGGGAGGAGGCCAGCCCCGGGCCAGCAGTGGCAGCAAAGGCATCGATATCATGTATGCTGAGCTTAGCTTCCGCGAGGGCCTTGTCGACGAGTGGGCGTAGTGCAAGCGAGTGATTTCTCGAGGCTAGCTCAGGTACAACGCCACCGTGCTCTCTGTGGATTTCAATTTGCGAGGAAATTTCGGAGCTGAGGATTTCGGTACGCATGAGGTCGCCGCGCAAGATGGCAATGGCAGTTTCATCGCAGCTGGATTCGATCGCAAGGATAGTGGCTTTCTGAGTCATGTGTCGTTATGGTGCCGACCATTCCTGAATCTTTGTGACATGCAAGTGTCAAGTTGCGGGGATGGTTCGACAGGACGGGAGCTTACGCGGCAATTGGGGCGTAGATTGTTTGGAGAGGTTCCGGAAATAATCCAGCGAAGTGAGAAAATGCGCGATTTGTTACGCGAAATGAACGGGTGTGTGTGGGTGGGGAGTGGTAATGGGGCTGGTGGAGGGAAAAATGTTTTTGATGCGGGAGAATGGGGAGGGGTGGTACAAGTGTTGGGTAGATGATTGATTCTAAGATTGCTGGGGTGGTGTTATGCGTCGTGGTGGGTGTAGGGGAGGTCTGTGCGATCTAAAAAAGTGAAGAAAAATGGAAAAAAGGTCTTGCACCGAATGGGGAAATAGGTAGGTTCCTGCCCGCCGCAAGGCACGCACCGAAAGGAAACGGAGCGGTAGCTCAATTGGTTAGAGCACCGGCCTGTCACGCCGGAGGTTGCGGGTTCGATTCCCGTCCGCTTCGCCATTTCCTTTCAACGCAACACATCGACTGAGTGGAGCGGTAGCTCAATTGGTTAGAGCACCGGCCTGTCACGCCGGAGGTTGCGGGTTCGATTCCCGTCCGCTTCGCCACTCGTTGATAAGATAGCACACCTCAGGGTGTGCTTTTTTTGTGTCTGCTACAAAATCTGGTAATACATCTGTGTGGGAAGTGCATTTGGGTGATAGAGTGGCACGGGCGTGAGTGGATACGCAGGGCTGCTTTTGATTCAGAAAAAATTGATACCCATGATAAAGAGAGTTTTATGCACAATATTATGCTGTGGTGTGATGGCGCACGCGGCTGGAGCGAAGAAGCCCAACATCGTTTTGATATACGCGGACGATTTAGGGTATAAGGATGTTGGGTACCAATCTGACGGGTCTTATCAGACACCCGTGTTGGACAGAATGGCTAAAGAGGGGATGGTATTTACGGATGCCTACACGAATGCAGCCAACTGTCAGCCGGCGCGGGCTTGTCTTCTATCTGGTAATTATACGCCACGGCATCATGTGTTTGCAGTAGGAAGTACGAATCGAGGTCCCAAGAATCAGATGCGATTGGTACCGATCCCCAACAGAGATGGTTTAGCGGAGGATGATGATACGATTGCCGATGTGCTTAAGTCGGCAGGTTATGCAACGGGCCACTTTGGGAAATGGCATTTGTATTCCAAAGGTGGTGCTGAGAGTAAGGGAGGAGGTGGAGCCTTACCCAGCAAGCAAGGGTTTGATGTCACCTATGATAGTTTTGGGAATGGGGAGCTGCCAGAGGGTGCTAAAGGGAACCAAAAGGGACCTGAGAGTGATCCCAAGGGCGTCTTTGATTTGTCTAAGCAAGCGTGTGATTTCATGGAGGCTAACAAAGATAAGCCCTTTTTTGTTTATTTAGCGCACCACGCACCACACGGCCCTTATCAGGCACGTAATTCGACGCGTGAGAAGATTCCGGATCTACTCAAGGCTTGTATCTACGATATGGATGCGAGCATCGAGATTGTGTTAGATAAGATCAAGGAGCTTGGTTTAGAGAAAGATACTTTAGTGATTTTTACCAGTGACAATGGCGGGACGCGCAGTCAGGAGCCCTTGCGTGGTAACAAAGGGAGTTATTACGAGGGAGGCATTCGTGAGCCGATGGTGGCATACTGGCCGGGGGTTATTAAGCCGGGGAGTCAGTGTTCTGTGCCAGTGATGCAGATTGATTACTTTCCGACCTTCACAGATTTGGCGGGAGTGAGCGTGAAGAAGACGCTGGATGGCGAGAGCTTGGTGCCATTGATGAAGCAGACTGGAGCGTTGAAGCGCAAGTCGTTGTTTTGGCACATGCCTGGCTATTTGGACAAGCCAGTAAAACGCGGACGTGACAAAGTCTTTCGTACGCGACCTGTGACAGTGATGCGAAAAGGGCGCTGGAAGCTTCATCTCTATCACGAGGAATGGGTTCTAGACGGAGGTAAAGATGCGATAGCCACTAATCAATCTGTTGAGCTCTATGATTTAGAGAATGATATTGGTGAGCATAAGAATGTGGCGAATCAAAATCCTGAGGTGAGAGACATGTTAGTTAAAGAGCTTATCAAGTGGCACGGGGTGACTGAAGCTCCAGTTCCGACTGAGAAAAATCCTGAATACGACCCTAACAAGGCGACAGAGAAAAAGTCTAAGAAGAAGCCGAAAAATAAGAAGTAAGTCTAGATAGAGGTATAATATTCAAACAAATCTAAAGACTCCTATGTGTGTATCGTGGGAGTCTTTTTTTATGAAAATTTAGGGTGTGAATTGATAGTTTAAGTAATAGCCAATGGGGTTTCAGCATAGGGTGGGTGAGGGTGTGATGACGCGCCATAATTTGATTCCTTTAGAATGATGATACGTAAAACTCTGATCTACTTATGTTGTTTGATGGCCTCGTTAGAGGCGGCCCCTAAACCTAACATCATATTATTTGTCATTGATGACTTAGGTTACGCAGACATGAGTTTTTTACCATTTGCAGCGGGAGATGTGGAGACTCCTGGGATTGATCGGATTGCTAAGAAGGGGATGTATTTTTCTAATGCGTATGCGACATCGCCGATTTGTTCACCAGCAAGGGCGGGTCTTGCGACGGGACGGTACCAGCAACGGTGGGGAAATAATTGGTACGGGCGCGGTGGATTACCAGTGGGTGAGAAGACGATAGCGATGGAGCTTAAAGCATTAGGTTACGTCACGAAAAAAGTGGGGAAGAATCACATGAACAACCAGAGGGGTGATATATCTCATCCACTGAAGCATGGGTTTGATGAGTTTTTTGGATTTAGTGATCACACTTGGGATTACCGGCAGCTCAGTCATGCGAGTAAGAATAAGGCGGCACACCGCGGCCCGTTGGAGCGAGATGGTGAGATGGTAGAATTTAAGAATGCTTACACCACGGAATTATTTACTGACGAGGGGGTAGAGTTCATCGAGCGGGACTTTGGTGGTCAGCCATTTTTCTTACAGATGTCGTACAATGCGGTGCACCATCCAGTTTATGTGGGGCATCCGGAGTATGAGAAGAAATTTGGGCTCAAACCATTTCCTCAGTATGATGCGAGCAAAGGGAACTACAAGAAGGATTGGCATTCGCAGTGGGGGATGGGGAAGGGTCATGACCCAGATCTCAGAAAACGCTATCTAGCAACTTTGGCCTGTCTAGATGATGGGGTGAGTAAGATCTTGGATAGTTTAGAAGCTGGTGGTTTAACAAAAAATACGGTGGTTATTTTTATCTCCGATAATGGTGGTGCTCCTTACACATTGGCAAACAACGGACCACTGAAGGGGAATAAGTACTGCGAAGCTGAGGGTGGGTGTAGGATTCCCTTTTTGTTTAGTTGGCCTGGTCATTTTGAGGAAGTTGGAAGTACTGGATCATTGGTTTCCACGATGGACATCTATCCGACCTTGGTGGAGTTAGCCGGAGGTCAGCCTCACGCCAAGCTCGATGGGAAGTCATTGTTACCGATCCTAAGAGGAGAGGAACAGGGAGATAATCATCGTTTCTTGGTGTTGAGTCGTGGGAGTGAGCACCGTGATTTTGTCGTGCGCAGTGGTGATTATAAGTTACGTAATTGTACGAGTGGTCGAAAATTTTCAGTAGGGCAGCATTATCTATATCAAGATGAGACTGGAGATTTTCTTTACAACTTGAAGGAGGATATCGGGGAGAAAAATAATCTTTATTCAGTTATGCCCGAAAAGGTTTCTGAGCTGAGGGGGATGTATAAGGAGTGGTGTGGTGATGTGTTAGGTGAAAACAAAAAGTGAAAGGTTGATTAGATGATACAAAAAACAAGTAAGATCGGGATGCGTTATAAAGCGTTAATTAGGTTGGGGGTAGCTGTGGGAAGTTGCGTGGCAATGACTGTGTTAGGTGCGTCTGCGGAGCCAGCGCGTTCTGTTATACCGAGGCCACAGCAGATTGAGATAGGGGAAGGTGGCTATAGTGTTGATGAGAAGACTCGGATTTATTTAGTGAGTGATGGGTCTGAGCACGGGCGGCACATTGGAGTTCGTTTAGCCGAGCTCTTTGAAGAACGTCACGGGGTAGATTTGGAGGTGGTTTCAACGACTGCTAAGGAGGGTTTTAGATTGTTTTTGGGGGAGAGGGATAAAGGGGGGGAGGTGGTGATTGATGCGATTGCCGGAAAGGATGAGGGTTATGTTTTAGAGAGCAATCAAGAAGGGGTCGCAGTTGGTTCACATTCCATCAAGGGGCTGTGGAATGGCGCGATGACATTGATTCAGTTAGTGGAGGATGGTCGTGTGCGCTCATGTCGTATTGTGGATTTCCCACGCTACGAAATGAGAGGGTTTATGATTGATGCGGGGAGGGCTCCAGTGAGGATAGGTCATCTCAAACGAATTATCAGGGTGTGTTCAGCCTTTAAGCTTAATTTCCTGCTCTATAGGGAGAGTGATAATGAACTGAATGCTGTGCGGTACGATTTGAATCCATTGGGTTCTAAGAACCCAGAGGCATTGACAATGGATGAAGTGAGAGAGCTCATTCGCTATGCGGCGCTTCACGGCATAGAGGTTATTCCTGAGATTGAGGGCTTAGGGCACGCTGGTGCTCGGAGGATGCATTATCCAGAACTAGTGCGAGGCACAGCTGCCAAGCCGTACGGTAAGAATGTGCATGGGAAGTCTCTGGGAATGCATTATACTCGCGCCCATCTTTTGCCGTCGGATGAGCGGTCGCTAAAATTGTTAGATTCAGTATTTCGCGAATGGTTTCAGGTAATGGAGTGTGAGTATGTGCATTTAGGGATGGATGAGATTCGGATGCCGAAGGAGGATCAGGCGAAGCATTTGGAAGTGTTGATTCCGCGCGTGCAGAAATTAGCAAAGGAATACGGTATTGAGCCGAAGTTTATAGTATGGTCTGACGCGCCTGAGACGCCGGAGGCCTATAAGGACATTGTGATTCGCAGTCCATGGTCGTATGGCAATAGAGCTCTTGATGGTGGGATGAGTAAGCATCTGAAGCACCAGAAGGTGCCGAATTTGTTAGGTGAAGGCTGTAAGGAAAAGGTATTGATGGGAGCTGGCTCGAGTTCTTCTCATGGTCCGGGGAGCAAGTGTGGTTATGAGAAGTCGTTTCGCAACTTGGCTGAATGGGCGATTTTAGGAAAGGATCGGGAGAATTTCATAGGGATGACTGTTTGCCAATGGCATGGGAATCAGATTGACCAATGGTTTCCTGACTTTGTGGTTGGTGCGGATGTGAGTTGGAATCCGCCGGTGGAGGTTGTCGCCTATAAAGAACTGAAGGGCCGAGTGGATAGAAAGCTTAGTATGTTTAACGATGTGGCTGCGCCAAAGGAGAGTGAGTTGACTCCGGCTGCGTGGCACGGTGTCTGGTTAGAGGGTGGCAAATGGGGGGAACTGATAGCTCCTTTACCCGTACCTATGAACATGCGAGGTGAGAAGTGAATGGGTGTCGTGGGAGTGGACAGGCACTCGAGGATTGAACAGGCATTCTGCTGCACGTAGATCAATAGAATGACAAAATCATTTAATTCTCGGGTAGCGGCATCCGCTGTGGTTTCACTAAGTATTGGGAGTAGTGCCCTTGCTGAGGAAGCTAAGGGTGAGTGGACAACATTGTTTGACGGCAAAACGACCAAGGGCTGGACGAACTATAATTCCAAGGAGCTCAGGCCTCAGTGGAAGGTTGTCGATGGCAGTCTCCAACTCACTGAGCGTGGTGGGGGAGATATTGTCACTGAGAAGGAATATGAAAACTTTGAATTTAAGGTGGAGTGGAAAGTGCCTGCTGGGGAGAAGATTAACTCAGGGATATTCATAGGAGTGAAGGAGAGTGAGCGACCGATTTATCAAGACGCAATAGAGGCGCAAATTATGGGGAATGAGGCGAACCCTAAGACGCCTGATTTGTTCATAGCGGGTTCTGTTTTTGGGCTTTTCCCTAGTAAGCGTGAGTGGTCTAAGCCATCAGGAGAGTGGAACTCGGCGAGAGTTTGGAAGAAGGATGATCAGGTGAAGGTCTTTTTCAATGAACAGATAGTGGCTGACTTTAAGCTTCATAGTGAGGAGTTTAAAGAGATGGTAAGCAAAACTAAGTTTAAGCAATGGCCGGGATTTGGAACCCACAGCAAGGGGAAAATTGGTTTCCAGGACCATGGAAATACCGTAGGGCTTTCTTTAAGAAATATAATGGTTAGAGAACTGTAAAAACGACATTTTTGCAGTGAATGTTTTCAAAAATGCTGAGCTCGATATTGGGTTCAGCATTTTTAAATACTATTTATTACTGATGCTGCCTGAGTGTGTTGCATGGTGAGTTGACATTGGTCTGTATTTGAATCAATGGGGTCGTCACACCAACGAACCCAATTATGATAGAAGAGAAAGATAGTTATTTTTTCGATTACTCGACGTTAGATGCTTGTTCTACATTGAGCAGCGCTGTGAAGCTTTTATACCATGGATCCAGCCATGGAGCCTTCGGTGTACAGAGCGAAGCACGTGCACGTACCTTTCCGTTAGATATCGAGAGGATATCAGCAATTAAAGTGTCATTGAAGCACCTGAGTTCGAGTGCGCTGGCTGAGGGGCATGAGTACAACCTTCTTTTGGTAGATGATGTGTTAGCTGATGCTCTCTGGGAGAACAAAGTGAGGAATCATCTACCAGCATTGAAGGAGATCACCCGACGTGTGAAATTGGGAGGAGCTGCGAGTTTAAAGGCAAAGCGTTACAAGGAACCGATTTGGGTACGCTTTCAAAAGCCGATTTACATTGTGCAATACACGCCTTTTTTGGTGCAGGACATGAGCATTCCTCAGGCTTATCGGGATTTACTAAAGGAGAAGTTTCGAGGATTTTTAGTTCGGACTGCTCCTCAGTATCCGGCGGTGACTCAGATAGTGGAAGCGAGTGGATTTGAGTTATTGGCGCGCAGAGAGATCAAGGATGTGTATGACGACCAAGCGGTGGTTTGTTATGCTTACCAAGAGAGAGAGAACTGAGCTGCGTGTCACACAGCTGGGGGGGAGCTCAGCTGTGTTTGGAGGGGGGCTATTCTTGTCTTGGTGGTTGCTTACTTAAGCTGAGGTCAACGCTAATAGCGTAGGCTGCAGGAATGAGGAAGAGGGTAATGACGGTGGCAAAGAGGATGCCGAAGCCCAGTGAGACTGCCATGGGGATGAGGAATTGGGCTTGGATGGAGCTCTCAAAAATGATGGGCATGAGTCCTGCGAAGGTGGTGATGGAGGTCAGGAAGATGGGGCGGAATCTACGGATGCCGGATTCAGCGATAGCTTCGCGCAGGGGTTTCCCATCGAGTCGACGTTTATTGATGAAGTCCACGATGACTAGAGAGTCATTAACGACTACACCGGCGAGGGCGAGCATGCCAAAGTAGCTGAGGTAGGAGACTTTGAGGTCGAGCAGGACGTGGCCCCAGTAGGCACCAATCACGCCAAATGGCACCGCAATCATTACAAGGAATGGTTGGATGAAGGATTTGAACGGGATGGCCAGAAGTGAGTAGAGGGTGAATGCTAGAATGCAGGAGAGGGCGAGCAGGCGTTTATTGCCTTCTTTGTAATCGGCGAGTTCTCCTTGGTAGCTCCAAGTCACGCTGGGGTGATCGAGCATAAGTTTGTTGAGGAATGCGGTGAGATCGGGTTCGAGTTTGGTGACATTGAATTCACCTTTGGCAATACCGGTGATGCTAGTGACTCGGCTCCCATCTTTTCGATAGATACTAGGCGGTGAGGAATTTTCGCTGACAGTGGCGAACTGTGCAATGCTAGCGAGCTGGTTGTTAGGTAGGCTCACTTTGAGTGTATCGAGAGTATGGAGTGACTCGCGGTCTTCTTCAGGCAGTTTGAGCATGACGCGCAGTTCGGCGTCGCCGAGCTGGATTTTTTGGACTTGTGAGCCGTAGAAGGCGCTGCGGATTTGGCGTGCGAGGTTTTCTTCAGAGAGTCCTGCTTCGCGCCCTTGAGCATTGAGTTTAATTTCGAGTTCTCTTTGTTCTCTGCCTCTACTGGACCAGGCATTTTTCATGTTAGGGTGGTCCTTGAGCCATTGTTTGACTTTTTCTTCAACGATAGCGCGTTCGTCATCGTCATTGGAGCGGAGGTCGATGGATACGGGTTCTGAGCTTTTACCGCGGGAAGAATTTTTCTCGGTGCGGATATAGAATGATTTGACCCCTTGCATTTCACCGACGGCGGCTTCCCAGGCTTCTGCGATTTCTTGGTTTTTGGGGCCTGGGGTGGTGCGTTGTGACGGGGGGGTGATTTCGACGAGGACGTAACCATCGGTAGGGTCCATGCTATTGTTCCATGGTTTACCACCGGATGAGGTAAGGACGTTACCAATGAGGGACTCGCCTGTGCCTTCGTCGACGAAGGTATCGCGGACTGAGTCGAGAGCATTGACGACGTGTTTGACGCGTTGGTCAGTGGTTTCGAAGCTTGTGCCACTTACTGTTTCGAGAGACGCGTAGATGTAATAGCGGTCGGTGGAGGGTGAGGGGTCAAAGTTATCTGATTTTACATACCAGCCCGCGGTGAGGAGGAAGATGGTGATAAATAGCGAGATGGTAGCGTAGCGGTGGTGGAGCGAGAATTCTAACAACGGTTTGTAGACGCGTTGGACGAAGCGTTCGAGGCCGTCAGCGATGTAGCGTTGGGTGCGGATGAGCCAGCCAGCTTTTTGACGATTGGTTTTGAGGTGTTTGAGGTGGGCGGGGAGGATAAGTTTAGATTCGACGAGCGAGAAGAGCAGGACAGGAATGACGACGAGTGGGATTTGGCGTGCCATTTCTCCGAGGTAGCCATCGATGAACATGAGTGGGACGAAGGCGGCGATGGTGGTGAGCATGCCAAAGGTGACGGGCGTGGAGACTTCTTGGGTGCCGAGAACGGCGGCGTCTAGTGGGCTGCGCGTGCCGTCTTTCATACGTGAGTAGATATTTTCTCCGGTGACGATGGCGTCGTCCACGACAATACCGAGAACGATAATGAAGCCGAAGATACTCATATTATTGGCTGAGACACCGAGGTAATCCATGGCGATGACTCCGCCGGCGAAGCTGATAGGGATACCGGCAACAACCCAGAAGGCGATCTGAGGGCGCAGGAAGAGGCCTAGGAAAATGAGGACGAGGATGCCACCTTGGACGAGGTTTTCGGCCAGCGTTTTGAGGCGTCCCTTGAGGCTAACTGAGTCATCATCCCAAGTGGCAAGTTCGATACCGGTGGGGAAGCGGTCTTGGGCATTGGCTACGTAGTCGTGGACTGAGTTAGCGATTTTGAGAGAGTTTTCGCCATCGAGGCGGAGGACTTCGAGGATGATGGCATTTTTGTTGTTATAGCGCATGACCTTTTGGTCATCGGCGCGGCGGTCGCGGACGGTGGCGACATCACCGAGGGTGAGTTCGGAGCCACTTTCTCTGGAGATGACGAGGTCACGGAATTGTTCAGCGCTGTATGCTTGGGAGCTTGAACGGATGAGGATACGTTCACCATTGTTATTGATAGATCCGGCGGAGAGGTCGATTGAGCTCTCGCGGATTTTACGGGCGAGCCGGTCCATGGTGAGGCCGTAGGCATTGAGGGTTTGGGGCTGGACCTCGATGGTGATTTCTTTATTGAGTCGGCCTTTGATAATGACTTTTGAGATACCATTGATGGCGGTGAGGTCATCACGGACTTTTTTAGCGGCGGTGATGAGATCTTGATCGGAGAGGTCGCCGTAGATGGCTACGGAGATGACTTCATGCCAATAGGCAGTAGAAGGGATATAGATGCGGGCTTTTTCGGCTTCATCTGGGAAGGTGCTGATACGGTCGAGGCGGGATTCGATATCTGCTTTGAGTTTATCGATATCGACGGATTCATCGACTTTGACGGTGACGTTACCGGAATTTCGGTCGGCGCTGGATTCGATTTCTTCAATACCTGAGAGGTCATTGAGGGCTTGTTCGATGGGGAGGATAATTTTTTGTTCAACGTCCTTCGGGGTGCCGCCGCGGAGGGGGACACGGATTTGCACTTGGGGAAATGAGACTGCTGGCTCGATTTCAACAGGGAGTTGGAAATAGGCAGTGTAGCCACCCAGGAGGAGGATGGCGGCCATGAGAATATTTGCGGCAACGTGATTTTTTGCGAACCAGCGAATCATGATGATTTTTGATGAAGTGATTTCCAGTATTCGAGACGTTCCTTGATACGCTTCTCTAGGCCGTTCTCTGTCGGGCTATAGTAATGCTTGCCCTCTGGGAGGTACGACTGGGGGATATAATTCCCATCATATGCGTGAGAATAAAAATATTCTAGCGAGTCTTCTGAGGCACCGGAGGCTTTGGCGAGTTTTTTACGAGTGGGGGTGCGCAGGTGTGGGGGGACTGAGAGTGTGCGTCCAGACTGGACGTCAGCCATGGCATCGCCCAGTGCGGCGTAGGCGCTATTTGATTTCGGGGCTGTCGCGAGGTAGACGGTGGCGTGTGCTAGAGGGATGCGTCCCTCGGGCATGCCGATGAATTCGAATGCTTGGTGGGCATCCATGGCGACTCTCAGTGCGTTAGAATCGGCGAGGCCGATATCTTCGCTGGCGGAGATGACGAGGCGTCTGGCGATGAAGCGAGGGTCTTCGCCGGCGTGGAGCATTTTGGCGAGCCAATAGAGTGCGGCATCTGGGTCGGAGCCTCGGATGGATTTGATAAATGCGGAGATGGTATCGTAGTGACCATCACCGGTGGCATCGTAGACGATGGCTTTTTGTTGGATGGACTCTTCGGCGATGGCGAGGGTGAGCTCGATGGCTTTGTTCTCATTTGCGGGGGTGGTGGTGACAGCGAGCTCGAGGGCGGTGAGGGCCTTGCGGACATCGCCATCTGATTTTTCGGCGATATGGGTGAGTGCGGCGGGTTCAGCGAGGACATTGAGTTGGCCGAATCCTTTTTGAGGGTCTGTGAGGGCGCGTTGGAGGACAGCGGTGACGTCCTCAGTGCTCACGGATTCGAGTTGGAAGATTTGAGAGCGGGAAGTGAGTGGGGAATTGACGTAATAGAAGGGGTTATGGGTAGTGGCCCCGATAAAGCGTACGGTACCTCTTTCTATGTGTGGTAGGAGGACGTCTTGTTGGGCTTTATTGAAGCGATGGATTTCATCGATAAAGAGGATGGTTGTCTGGCCGCGTAGGTTTTTCCAGGTGCGAGCTTGGGCAATTTTGTCGCGAATTTCTGAGACATTACTCTCCACGCCATTAAGCATTTCGAAGCGTGACTGGGTGGATTGTGCGATGACTGTGGCGAGGGTGGTTTTACCTGTGCCTGGTGGGCCGTAGAAAATGAGTGAGGAAAAGAGGTCAGCTTCAATGGCGCGTCTGAGGAGTTTCCCTTTACCGAGGATGTGTTGTTGGCCAACGATTTCACTCAATTGGGTGGGGCGCATGCGTGCCGCCAGGGGCTGAGCATCTGAGTGGTCGGC
Organism: Rubritalea tangerina; assembly: GCF_042683245.1. Classification (NCBI taxonomy): domain Bacteria; kingdom Pseudomonadati; phylum Verrucomicrobiota; class Verrucomicrobiia; order Verrucomicrobiales; family Rubritaleaceae; genus Rubritalea; species Rubritalea tangerina. The sequence continues at coordinate 5,816 of NZ_JBHUJB010000037.1, read as the reverse complement.
ATCTGGTTTTGGTGTGTTGGGTTCTGGGCTGTCAGGGAAGAGCGAGTCCATGGAGCAAGAAAATACACAGCTCCAAGCTAGGAGCAAGGTTGAGAAATGCTGCGACGAAGCTTGTGGCTGGGGTATGTCAGTTGTCAGTCCGTAAAAACTTGCAGAATCCGTAATTTTACAGACACTCGCTGGCCATGGCAGGAATTGAGAAAATTTTACGAAATAATGAGGAGTGGGCAGCGAGCATCACTGATTCAAATCCAGAGTATTTCAAGCAATTGGCAGAAGGGCAGTCACCAGAGTATCTTTGGATTGGCTGTGCAGACTCACGTGTAGACCCAGCGACTTTACTTGGGTTAGAGCCTGGGGAGGTATTTGTGCATCGCAATGTGGCGAACTTGGTGGTGCATGCGGATTTTAACAGCCTTGCGGTGATTCACTATTCCGTGGAGTACTTGAAGGTTAAGCACATCATTGTTTGTGGTCACTATGGGTGTGGTGGTGTGCAGGCTGCGATGTCAGGTAAGCGTTTTGGTTTGGTGGATAGTTGGATTCGTCACGTTGACGATGTGATGAGCGTGTACAAGGATGAGCTTGATGCCTTAGATGAAGAGGCACGGTTCCAGCGACTTTGTGAGCTCAATGCCATTGAGCAAGCGGTCCACATGTCCCAGTCACCACCAGTATTAGACGCATGGGAGCGCGGCCAAGAGTTAACGATTCACCCGATGGTATTTGATTTAGCGAGTGGTCAACTCAAGCCTGTCGGGAGTGCTATTACTGAACAGCAACGCTTCGGACTTGGTAAGCGCGATAGTTTCCAAGCGCGTTAGATCAAGCTGACCGATTAGATTTTAAAGGCACTTTTGCAGTTATTGTGAGAGTGCTTTTTTATTTCTGTTGGGTGGCAGCGCGTTCTTGATGTTGGGGGGCGTGTGCTGAGTTACTCGTCAGCGTGTTCGAATCCGACGAGGCGTTGGATCGAGGACTCGAGTTGTTTGATTTTTTCGGGGTCAGTGACTTTGGCGCCATCTGGGGTACTGACGTAGATGGTGTCCATGGCGGCACCTTTTTCGGTACAGATACGGGCGTGGACGGTGGCTAGCCCGCAGTGGCCGATATGGAGGAAGATGTCGTGGAGTAGGCCGATGCGGTCTAATGCTTGGACTTCAAGAGCAGTGAATTGTTGGCTCGTATGGTTGTTGACGAAGGCGCGTACAGGGAAGGGGATACCACCTTCGTTGGGGTCGCGCTGGAGGAAATTCTTTTTCTTTTTGAGGAATTTCTTTGGGTTGTATTCGTGTTGTTGGATGAGCTCGGAGAAGGTGGATTCTACGCGTTTTTTGGTAGCGGCTTGGGTGACGGGTTGTTGGTCCTCGGTGCAGACATGGAAGATGTCGCAGGTGATACCATCTGTGCGGGTGTAGACGTCGGCAGCGATGATGTTGATTTGTGAGGCTGCTAGAGCGCAGGCGACTTTCTCGATGAGGAGTGGTCGGTTACGCGTGGTGATCACAAGTTCTGTGTAGCCACGGTCATCTCTGTTGATCCAGCGGAAGTCGGATTCTTGAAAGTTTTCTTCGGCCTTTTGTTCTTTGATCAGGAACCTCCTAACAGCTCTTACATGAATAGCGATTGATTCTGGGGCGCGGTAGCGGAAGTAGCCTTTAGGCATGGTCTCGAAATGGGTATCGAGTTGTTCATGGTATTTTTCTTTGAGGCAATTTTTGGTGCGCTTTTTGAGTTGTTGGATTTCTTTAGCGAGGTCTTCACGGTATTGGTCCTTACCTGACTTGAGGAAGTCGAGGGTGGAGTGGAAGAGCTGTAGCATGAGGGTTTCTTTCCAGGGGGACCAAGCTTCTTCGTTAGTTCCGTTAGAGTCAGCGAAGGTAAAGACCAAGAGGGCCTTGAGGCGTTCTGGGTCACGCATGATGCCAGCAAACTCTTCGATGACCTCTGGGTCTTCTAAATTTTTGTTCGTTGCGTAGCGCCAGAATGTGAGGTGGTGGTCGACTAGGAAGGTAAGCAAGGACCGACGTGCTCCACGGATTTTGAGGCGGGAGCAGACTCGGGCTGCGAGAAGGGCTGAGCCATCTGTGTGTTCGCGGACATTTTCAGCGCGACCGGTGTCGTGGAGGATGAGAGCGAGGTAGATCGCGTAGGGATCTTCGAGGTCGGTGAGGATTTTGCGATAGACTGCGCGCTCGCGGCTGTCGTCGTCAATGAGGGCATCGAGTTGCTCGATACAGCGCAGGGTGTGTTCGTCTGCGGTGTAGCGGTGGAAGAACTCGTGCTGGACGAGGCAGTCGAGTTGGCCGAATTCAGGCATCCAGCGTCCGAGGAAGCCGACGCGGTGCATGCGTCTGAGTGTGTCTGCGACTCGGCCTTTCCGTTCGAGCATGGCGCGGAAGGTTTCGCGGTTTGCTTTATTATGGCGGAAGTCGGAGTCGATGAGGTCCCAATTGGCTTTGATGAGTTTGCGCATTTGGGGGCCGAGGGTGAGGTTACGCAATTGGCATTCTTGGAAGACGCGCATGAGTCGGTGCGGTTCTTCGCGGAAGATGTCATTGGTTTTTGGATAGATACGGCCGTCTCGGATGACGAAACCATCTATTTCGACGCGCTTTTTCTTGGGTTTGGGAAGGAAGCGCAGCCAGCCTTTGGCGGCATCGTTCTCGTTGATTTCGATTTGGAAGATCTCCATCAATGAGGTGGTGTGGTTATAGATTGCGCGCGTGTGTCGGTAGTAGTCGCGCATGAATGACTCGCATCGACGCAGGATACTTTTTTCGGGGTATTGGAAGTTAGTAGCGACGATCCCTTGGAGTTGGAGGGTGAGGATGTCGGTAGAGCGTCCGGTATGGTAGTGGAGTTCGTTACGGACTCTATGGATAAAGTCGTAGGCTTCTACGATTTCTTTGTAGGCGGTTTTGGTGAGGATCCGTTCACGGACGAGTGCTTCGAGGTCATTGGTGCCGCGTTCGACTTGTGAGACCCAGATGATATTATGGTAGTCGCGGAGGCCTCCGCAGCTTTCTTTGACGTGTGGTTCTTGGAGAAAGACGGTGTGGGAGTACTTGCGGTGACGCGAGCGGATATCTTGTCGGCGCAATTCGAAGAAGGCCTCTGGTTGTTTTTGGATACAGTCGCGTTGGAAGCGTCTGATGAAGTCGTCGACGAGTGTTTGGTCACCAGCGATGAGGCGGGTGTCCATGAGGGCGGTTTTGGATTGTTGTTCGGATTTTGCCTCATTGATACATTCAGTGATGGACCGTGTGGCATGGCCGACTTTGAAGCCAGTATCCCAGAGCAGGTAGAGCATTTCTTGGACGAGTTGCTCGGTAAGTTTGGGGATTTTAGTGGAGCTTACAGGGAGCAGGAAGAGCAGGTCGATATCTGAGCCGGGATTGAGGGTCCCACGGCCATAGCCCCCGACAGAGGTGAGTGAGACTTTGATGGGAGTCTTTGACGAGAGTCGTTCCTGAGCTGAGAGGAAGGCGGCCCGGATGAAGCAGTCGACCATATGCGAGCGAGCCCCAGCGACTTCGAGGCCGCCAGCCCCCATTTCGTGGAGTTCGCGAATTTTTGCATCTTGGCTTTGGATAAAGTCCTTGATGTGTTGTGCGCGTTCACTTTGTTCGCTGGCCTGTTTGAGTGCTGGCAACAAGACCGTATCGGCGGTCTGTGTAATGGTCTCAGTAATGGGGTGCTTCATTGGTGGCGGCTTGTTCAGGATCTTCTTGTGAAAAAATGGCCCAGCATTGATTGCTAGGCCATGGCAAAGTGGGGGGGGAGCTGGCTTTGACGTAAGCGGTTAGAGGATAGAACCGGGTTCGTAGTTAGCGGCATTAGGGAAGCGCTCGGTCCAGCTGGAGACTTTCTTGGTGAATGCGTCTACTTGGGCACGGGCGGATCCGGCATTGTTACGGCCTTCTTCGAGGAGGGCGTTGAGTTGCTCGAGGTTGAGCGGGATGCGCTCGTCATCGGCGAGGCGGGTGAGGAGGTCGTTTTTGTTAATTTCGCGCGCGCGCAGGTCATTGACGGTAGCGACGGCGTGTTCTTTGATTACTTTGTGGGCAGCTTCGCGGCCGACGCCAGCCTTGACGGCTTCCATCATGATGGTGGTAGTCATCAGGAAGGGAAGGTAGTGTTCATTTTCGGCTTCGATAACGGCTGGGTAGGCATCCATTTGATTGAGGATGGTGAGGAATGTTTCGAACATGCCGTCACAGGCGTAGAAGGCATCTGGGAGCATGACTCGGCGAACGACAGAACAGGAGACATCACCTTCATTCCATTGGTCACCAGCGAGGCCTGTGGCCATGGTGAGGTAGCCTTTGAGGATGGTCTGGAATCCGTTGACTCGTTCGCAGGAGCGAGAGTTCATCTTGTGTGGCATGGCGGATGAACCGGTTTGTCCTTTGGCGAAGCCTTCACTCGCTGTTTCATGGCCGGCCATGAGGCGCAGTGTGCGAGAGAAGGAGGAGGGGCCAGAAGCGAGGTCAGTGAGGACTGAGACAGTGCGGAGGTCGAGGCTACGTGGGTAGACCTGACCGACGTTATCGTAAACTTCTGGGATTCCGAGGTGTTGGCAAATTTTATTCTCGAGGGCATTGACTTTATCGATGTCGCCTTCGAAGAGGGAGATTTGGTCCATCTGGGTACCGACGGCGCCTTTGAGGCCACGAACGGAGTATGTCTCGGTGAGGTGGTTGAGTGAGCTGAGGGCACCGAGGAGTTCTTCACCAAACATGGCAATACGCTTACCGAAGGTGGTGGGTTGGGCTGCGACATTGTGGGTGCGTGCAGTGATGAGGAGCCCTTGCCATTGTTGAGCACGGCTATCGATTTTGGCGAGAGTCGCAATGGTTTTGTCTCTGAGAATAAGGAGGGATCGGTAGACCTGGAGTTGCTCGACATTTTCAGTGAGGTCACGGGAGGTCATTCCCTTGTGGATGTGTTGGTGACCGGCGAGGTCGCAGAATTCTTCAATACGCGCCTTCACGTCGTGACGGGTGATGCGCTCACGGTCCATGATGCTTTGAAGGTTCACCTGGTCTTTGACCGCTTCATAGGCATCGATTGCTTCCTGTGGGATGTCGAGGCCGAGGTCTTTCTGGGCCTTCATAACGGCGATCCAGAACTCGCGTTCGAGGACGATACGGCCCTCTGCGGACCAGATATTGCGGATGGCTTGTGAGGCATAGCGCTCGGCTAAGACATTAGGAATTGCGGACATGCGTCGAGTTGTAGGCAGGCCGGTCAAACATGCAAGCCAAACTCAGTGCATTTTCGCCTCAGGAATGGGCAAGGGGAAGCGCTGGGAGTTGGGGGGATGGGAGGGCGGGGGCAGGTCGTTACGAAGGAACTAACTATTAGGAATTGTTGAGCATTTCAAATTCTTGATAGGTGTTGGATATTAGTGAGTCATAGTGAATGCTAACAAAATTGGGGATTCAGCGGGGATGGATGTGAGTAGTGTGTGAATAAGTTGTGGGGGTGGGTGTGAATAAGTTGTGCAAAGTCATCGTCGAATGGGGATGCATCCGTTAGTATCCACGATCCAACCCTCCCATAAAACTCCCATGAAAAATCCTAGAACGTGGCGTAGGCTACTCGGTGGAGTGCTCGTAGTGAGCTCCAGCGTGGTGTGCATATTGACTTACTTATAGTAGGGAAGCGTCAAAACTGATCTTGCGTGTGTCAAAGCCCTCTCGCGAATCTCTCCAATAGTTTCGCGAGGGGCTTTTATGTGAAGAGAGGTCAACTGGTAAGTTTATTTCCTTTCTATTGGTTAGGGGTAAGTTGTATTGAACAACGGAATC
>NZ_JBHUJB010000036.1:0-68210 GCF_042683245.1 Rubritalea tangerina | reverse complement strand
GGATGGATCGAAGAAGTCGTAAGTCGCTGATGGATAAACTACAGCTCCTTAAGTGAACGCGCATGGCGAGCTGCCTCTTCAAGTGTTCTAAGCTTAGTTTATCTTCATTGCTGCGTTGCGAAGAATGGCCATCACTCAATTCTATTGCATTGATCTGAGATTGAACATTTTTGATCTTAGCCTTAACAGTAGACAAACGCTCTTTTAGATGTTCACTCGTTTCGAGAATGGTTTCATCAAAGAGAGTGATCCCTTCATATTTCGAAAGCAGGCTGTTTCCCTGAGCAATTTTGAACTCAAGGTTCGGCAAAGGATGCGGTTCATCCTCTTCAACAACGAGAGACAACCAGAGGCGTAGTTTTGCGATTTCAACGGCACCTCCATCAAGATCGACACCGTAGATCGAATGTAGGATGGTGTGTTTTTTTAACTCGTAGTAATCAATAGGAACCTTTTTGTGAACTGCGAGCGCGGCACGTGCCTGCACAATCTCATTAAGCATGCCAAGGGGGAATGCTCCAGAACCCACCGCGGGGTCACAGACCTTGATATTTGCGAGCGCAGTATCGACTTCTTCTGCTAATGCACTCAGTGCTCCAGGCATAAGGAGCTTGTAGTCAGTAGATTTGATCTCTCCTCTTTTAATTTGCTCCTGTTTTTCAAAGAAAATTCGATCATTTTCGATGATGCGAGAACCATGGAGAATAAGAAATTCGAAATCTGAGTGAGATACTTGTGTCTGAGTTCTAAAGCTATCTGATAAATACTGGATCAGGCACTGCTGACTCATGTAATGCACGATGGGGCGAGGCGTGTAGAACTTGTCGTTTTGCTTTCTTGCCACAATTCGCTCAAAGACTTTACCCAGCATTTCAGGGTCAACAGCGACTTCCTTCTCCAGTGGCTCACTCTCATTGACCGTGAAGTTATATCGATCAAAAACATCAAGGATACCGTCGCCAGTGTCACCGTCCTTAGTTTTGTTCTCATTCGAAAAAAGGTCATCAGGTAGGCGAACGTGTGTGGTCTCCCAACTGTAATCGTGCATCGGCTCAAATAGGCCACCGTTCAGGAAAGGCATACGGCAATTGAGCCGATCATACATCGCTGCCTCTCCTCGATCTTGCGCCAACGCCGAATAGAATAAAGGTTCAAGAATATCGTCGAAGAAATTCGTCCCCAATTCATGGTGCACTGGGTATTTATGCCGATCTTTGAACAGCTCTTTAAGGAAGCCTTTCGAACCAGTTCCCCATGCTTCGTTTGGTTTTACACCGAACCAACCTTTCTTTTGCAAGAAATAGAGGAATGAAAGTTGCCCCATCGTCTTTTCGGCAAAATTCGCGGTAGAAATCTCTTTTGCCTCAAAATCTTGTTTGATGCTTTCATCTCCTTCGATGAGAGCATCCAGTGCGTCTTTCATTTTGAAGAAGAGTTCTTTGTATTTTTCAAAAAACTCCTTTGATACCGTCTCTACATCGAATGCAGCTTCAAGCTCGGCTAAATTCGGGCTGACATCTGATTGTAGGAAATCCAGAAAACGGCTGGTGACAGTGTGCTTACCCTCGTTTTCCCCAATGAGAAACGACCAGCGCTTCGCTGGAGTGGTCTCGCTAACCATCTTGAGTTTACCTTTTTCTTCATCGTGATGAAAAGAGGTCTCGAACTTCACCAATGACAGTCTCCAATCACTGGAGTCAGGCGAAAGGAAAGCGACAAGAGCAGCGTCTTTATCTCTAGTCTTCAGATACTCCGCGACAAAGTTCCGCTGTGCGGTGCGTGCGCGTTCTAAGGAGCTACCTCTTTTCAGATGGACAATGATGGTATCAATCACATTGCCCTCGGCATCTATGTATTTCCCGATGCGTTTGTAGTGAGAGACGAAAGGCTTAAATGCCTCCTTTATGTAATTCCCACGCACTTCGTTATTACGTCGTTCATAGTCCTTGAAAAGATTACTGATAAACGCGGTGAATTGTGTCTCATCAAAACCACCGCTGAAGGTGTCTTGGGATATTGTTTCGGCTTCTTGCTTATTCATAGCAAATTATTGGTGGAGGAATTGGGAAAGGATAATCTCTTGGGGAGCATTATTGCTTCCAGAGGTCTGTGCGTGTGTAGGCTGGAGGAAGTCTGAAGCGATATTTTTCTTCAGGACGGCGATAACTTTGATAGGGTTGAGAAGGAGCTGTGGATCACCCTCAATGTCTTTGTAGGTCTTAGCTGATACTTTCTTCGGAATACCTCCGGCATCTAACTCCTTAATAACTTTCTCAAGGTAATCTTGCTCGATGTCAGTAAACCCTGAGTAACGGCGTATCTGTTTTTGCTTGAGGAATTTCAGCAATCGCGCCGCATTATCACGGCTACCTCTCTTGCCCTCAAATTCAGTAATTTCCTCGGTTGTAACTTGCTCCAGCTTTTCAGCGTTTTGCTCTAATAGCTGATAATAAAACTGATCTAACATTCCTCGCTTTTGCTTTGGCGAGCAGGAAAGTGCCTGAGCGGTTACGATGAAGTCGATCTCCTCCGAAATCATTTCATCTTCTGCCATCGTTGCTCGGAAAAACTTTTGAAGTCTGCCTTTTCGGAAATAAGTAATAAGAGCTGGCGATACTATTTCTGCGCTCACTTTTCGAGCGGATCGCGACTTTTTGGGTAGTTTCTTGATGCGCTCAAAAAGTGAAGGGTCTTTATCTCTAACCGCTCGAATAGCCTGAAGGTATTTGAGTTCGCTCTCTGCATCTTCCTCTTCGCCTTCAATGGTTTCCTTCGAGATGATTTTAGTAAAGAGGCTGTGAGCTTCAATCTCTTCACCTTCAGTGAGGAGTTTAGCATCAGCACCGAGAAGAGAGATAAAGGCTGCAATCTTAGCTTCGGCGCACTCTTGTAATTTAATCAATTCGTTCGCCTGTTCTGTTGGGAAGAAGGTGTAGGTGTGTATTTTCTTGTGGGTGGTATCGACACGGTTGATACGTCCAACACGCTGCATGATACGTGTCGGGTTCCACGGGATGTCGTAGTTGATGACGACATTGGATTGGTGCAGGTTCGCTCCTTCAGCAAGAACGTCCGTGGTGATAAGAATGTTATAGTCATCTTTCTTATTCTTGGCTTTCGCGTCGAAGTTAGAAATCACGACCTCTCGATCAGCCGCTGAGCTATCACCAGTGAAGCAGATGATCTTTTTCGGGAAAGTTTCTTCCAGTTCACGAGCTAAGTATTCAGCGGTTTCCTTTGATTCGGTGAAGATAATGGATTTCCCTTTCTTCACCGGAGCTTCTACCGCAAGTTTCTCACGAAAAGCGATGACCTTCGGATCACGCTTTACCGTCTGCCACATTTCGTGAATTTCAGTCAGAATGCGTTGATCTTGATCGAGCATTTCCCTGAACTCCTCTGAGAATTCAGAAGCGTCATACCGCTCGGCCTTTTCTTCATCTACTAAGCGGTCAATGCCACCAAAGTCTCCATGCTCAAGGTATTCAAAGATTTTATGAGCATGCTTTTTACTCAAGTAGACGGAGCCTGCGTCATATTGCTCGATAAATTTTTCATAGGAAAAAATGAAGCGTTCCAAGGTCTTTTGGAATGCGTAGAAACTGCTCTCCAATCGCTTCACCAAGAGCATTTTCATGAAACTCATCATGTTTTTCTGGCTCTGTTCTTCCATTGCCGTGATGCCCTTATGGAATAAAAGCGGTGTATAGCGTGCGTATGAAAATGACTGCGTTACCAGCTCGATGGTTCTGAGGAAAATGCGATCTTCATCTTCGTTCAGTTCGTAAAAAACTGGCTGCGGATCAGCCACGGCGGGAAAGCTCATTTTCTGAGCCTTTAGGTCGGAGCCATAGTATTCAATGATCTCACGGCGAGTTCGGCGCACCATGAGATACTTCAAAACTCGCTCACGTATGAGACGGGCATTCTCTTTGTTTGCAGCGATGAACTCTTCGCGATCTTCTTTTCGATCCAAGCCTTTGAGATTGTTATCAAGCTGTCTGAAGAAAGCCTCTAGATCAGTCAAGTTGGGGAGCGTGCTTTGCCTTGCTCGCTGGAAAAGCTTAATTTGGGCGAGAAGGTCGCTCGGCGTGTTGTTGTATGGGGTCGCCGTCACAAGGATGACTTTCTTGCCCTTACAAATTTGAGCAAGTAAGGCGTAGGTATCATTGCCCTCCGATCTGAAACGGTGAGCTTCATCAATGAGAACTACGTCAAAATCACGGTGCTGATCCTTTTCAATAATCGACTTCAACATGCCAATCGAACGGCATTTGTAGTCTCTGGATCGAAACCCAAACTCTCTGAACGCATGTTCCCAACTACCAGTATTATGCTCGTCAATCAGGTGTGGTGGAGCCAGCACTAAGGTCTTCTGGTCAAGCTCTTGGCAGAGCATTGTGCCCATGAAGGTTTTTCCAAGACCAACCACATCCGATAGAAAAACACCGCCGTATTCGTTGATGATTTTCTTAGCATTTAGGACTGCGTGATCCTGATATTGCAGTTCCTTAAATCCTTCGGGGCGAAACTTGGTATCAAGCTCTGTGTCCTGATTGATCTCTTCCTTGAAATACTCGTAGAGGAATTTTAAGTATAGCTCATAAGGCGTGATGTCGTCTCTGAGCCATGTGTCGTTCTTAATGGTCTCAACGTATTTTTCGCTTACATCCACGCCCTTGAGCCAAAGCTCTTCAAACTTGGCTTTCGCAAATTCATAGTCTGAGCGATTTTTCAGCTCTACATTGAATTCGAGGTTTTCGATTAGCCCGTTACGAGTGAAGTTGCTGGAGCCAGTGATTACACGCCCAGCATCACGATCCTCTTCTGGGAACGTCATGATATAGAGCTTTGAATGAATTTTCTCTTCAGGGTAAGCCCGTATCTCCAGCTTGCCGTCCTTCAGCCAATTTGTGAACTTGAGGATGCCTTCCTCAACCACTTGGGTGTTATCACTATTCTCTAACTCGTTCTTAACTTCCTCTGAAAACTCGTCTTTAACCTCTTTGTGCGACTTGATTTTCTGGAGTAGGTCATAGGTTTCGCGGTTGGTGCTAATTCCGATCAGAATTCTCACTTTGTCGGTGCTTTCCAGTGACTCGCTTACAGCGTGAAATCCACTAGTATAAAAGTAACCGACGAGCACATCAAAATACTGAGTATCTTTGATGAGACTGGCGAAGCGACTTTGAAGATCGTCGCCATTTTCGTTTGTGATAAAAGTGAGGTCAGAGGAGTGCATTTCTAAAGTTACAGTGGTCTAAATTTTAATTGGTGATGAGTTCTGCTAGTTCATTGAGTGCGGATACCTTCATCCCTTTTTTCTGGGCTTCGCCACACACTGCATCGACGAAAGGAACGACTACGATCACTTCACAGCGTAGGTTCTCTTGGATGACTTCACAGGTGGCGATGGAGCGATCAATATCTCTGCCAACATTTGCTTTGCATTCGAGAGCCAAGCGTTTGCCTTCCTTCTGAATAAGGAAGTCGGTGGAGTAGATGCCTTCGTAGTGATCGGCTTCGTAATCCACTCCGATTTTATCAAGCTCTCTGGCTACGGATCGTTTGAAGGCAATAGCTTGCGTTTTGCGTTCAATGAACTGCTCTGCTCGCAGTCTTAGAATTTCTTTGTTTGACGCGGCTGAAGCTTCATCCAGCTCTTCATCCAAAAGCTTGGTGCCAGCAAAGGCGGCAACGAGACGACGCTCTTCCTCCTTCGTCTCGCAAAGCACCTGACACATACGCGTGAAGGTGTTTTGACGTGGGCGAGTGACACCGTTCACGATTTTACTGATTGAAGTTGGGCTAAGAGCGATCTTCTCCCCCAGTTCAAATGCTTTTAGGCCACGCTGCCTCATGAGGGCGTGGATTGTTTCACCAAGAATGTTCGAGGTATTATCAGGCATAGAAGTCAGAATTCGGGATGGAGCTATTTGCCTCTATGCAAGGAGCTTTGAGGGCAAACAACATCACGGATTCATGGTTCCTACTTTAAGAATGACCATGCATCAAGTCGATAGTTGCACAAAAGTTAAACAAATTTACCAATTAGTTCATCTTTTACGCGAAAGGCTGTCTGCTGGTTGGTATTAGGCGAGTGTGCGGAAGTCGCCGTCTCTGATGGTGACTCCTTCTTCATCCAGGGATTCGAGCAGTGGCATGATAAACTTCCGTGATGCACCACTTTGTTCACGCAGTTCACTGGCAGTGGCTCGTGTATGGGTGGATAGGTAATCGATGATAGATTGGCGCAGTTTTTGGAAATGGGCTGCATCTAACAACGCCTTAGGGTCGAGCTCGATAATTTGACCTGAGCGGATGAGGAAGGTGAGGGCTTGTTTGGAGGGATCGTCAGGTGCGATTTCGACACGTGGTGGAGGGGTGAGGCCGTGCGTTTGGAATGTTTTGAGGATTTGACTCGCGTAGGGAGCTAGGCGGTCGGGGAGCTCAAGTGAGTGATCCTCATTGGCGATACCATCTTTTTGTTTCGTATAGCCGTTGTTGATTAGTTGTTTTTCGATAGCGTCTAGGAGACCTTCTGGAGCGCCAGCTGCGAGGAGTTGGGTGCGCCAAGTGCCGATGGGCATGGAGGGAGAATCGGTGTTTGAGGCGTGCCACTGATCAATGATGGTGCCAGCGGTTTGGGTGATTTCTTTCCACCAAGGGGGGGCGAGTAGCCAGTCGGCTCTCAGAGTGACTTTTTTTTCTTTGGCTAGCTTCTCGATGGTTTGTTGGGTGAAGTCTTTGGTGAAAGGTATGTTAGTGAGGGGCGAGTGAATGTTTAAGGCAGGCTTTTTTGAGAGTTCGCTGAGGATGAGTGGTCGCAGGGTATCGGGAGCTTCAGCGCGGAGTGTTAGGAACTGGGTGCGTTCTTCTGTTCTGAAGCCACGGGCTTTGGCATCGGCATCAATAATGGTGCCGCCGCCGAGGGTGCCTTGCTGGCCTCCATCACGGATGACAAACCGGTCACCAGTACATGCTGCGATGGGCGACTCTAGTCGAAGTTGGGCAAAGCATTGGTCTCCGAGTTCGAGTGTGCTGCGATCGAGGAGAACGACGCGGGCTCGTGTTCTGCTAGTACCGTGGTGCAGGATGACCGTTTCAGTATTTTTAAGAGCTCTTGTTGTCGCTGACTGGCCAGTGATTGGGCGTCCTTCACGCTGGAGTTTGACGTCTAGGGTGTCAACGGGGCTCAAGTGGTCGGGGAGTGTGAGAAGTGAGCCACGGCTGACGCCTGGCTTACCTCGTTGTTTGAGTGGGAGGTCAGGCAGGTTAAGAGCGGTACGCATGCCACTGACTGAGGCGTCGAGTGATTTGTTATGGTTTTGGACGTTTCTGATGGTGGCGGAGATGTGCTCGGGCAGGCAAGTAAGGGTGTCTCCCTTACGGAGAGCCTGGCCGGTGAGTGTACCGGTGATCACGGTTCCGGTGCCTTTAGGTGAGAAGGCTCTATCGACCGAGAGGCGGGGGATATGGTGTTTGGGGGCAGCTTGGAGGTTCTTAGCGCGGCTGAGGATTTCAGTTTTCAGTGTGTCGATGCCGGCGCCTGTGATTGAGGAGACTGGGATGATGGGAGCGTCTTCGATGGAGGTGCCGAGGATTTCTTCTCGGACGAGCTCGATAGTGAACTCGAGGTCTTCAGCGAGGTCAGACTTGGTGAGGGCAATAATGACATTATCGATCCCGAGGTAGTTGAGGATCTGGAGGTGTTCCTCAGATTGTGGCATCCAGCCGTCATCGGCAGCCACGATGAAGAGGGCGATATCTAAAGCGCCGACTCCCGAGACCATGTTATTGATAAAGTCTGCATGACCTGGCACATCAATGAGGCCGATTTCGAAGTTTTCGAGGGTGAGGTGTGCGAAGCCGAGCTCGATGGTCACACCACGGGATTTTTCTTCAGGGAGTCTATCGGGGTCGGTACCCGAGAGAACCTTGATGAGTGAAGACTTACCGTGGTCAATGTGTCCTGCGGTACCTAAGATGATGTTCATGGTTTGTAGTTCTTAGGAGAAGTGAGCGGAGCTCTGTTAGGTTGTGAATAGGTGGGGGCGCGAGGTTTTTTTCTGTGGGAATTGATTATTCGGAGGGTGTGGGGATAATGCGTGCTTTCTCAAAATCGAAGGGGGTCATTTCGACCGTCACGGTGTCACCAATTTCGAGTGAGTCACGGTATGCTTTATGTTTGAGTTGGGAGTGTCCGAGTGAGGTCTTGCCGTTAGGGAGGGTGACGATAAAGGTTTTACCATCTTCTCTTTTAGCTGTGATGGTGGCGGTGGTACGGATTGGGATATCTTTGTTAGACATAGGGTGATATGTTTAGAGTGATCTGATTAGAGGTGGATATCTTGCCAGGTGACGAGGCTTGCGAGCGGGGCGAAGCCGTCGTGATGCCAGAAGAGGTGTGGGTGTTGTGCCTTACCGAGTTGGCAGATGCGAGCAGGATTGAGTATTTCGACCTCATTGAGCAAGGCTGAAAGTGGCGAGAGTGCGATGGTGCTGAGATATTCTAGTTCAGTGCCGAGGAGGTGTGGGTTTTCTGGCCATGGTTTCACATAGATCGTACGATTTTGTGGGCTGGGGACGAGGGTGGGTGCATTCTCATAGATGACTGTCCAATGGGTACCTTGGGGGCTTTCGTAGAGTTGGAAGTTCTCAGGTTCGATCGCAGCTTGGTAGCGGATTGTTTCACGGAGGTTTCGGATAGCACCACTTTCTGAGAGTGTGAGCCCGGTCCGAGGGTTGGTATGGTGGTAATGCTCCATGGCTTTAGCCAGCATTGGGGCGAAGGCTGCTGCATTTTCTTTAACGTAGATCACGTGGGGGGAGAGGCAGCCTTGTTGGTCATAAAGTGAGGCGTCGACTGCTGCGAGTTGCGCATGTTTGGTGCTGGGTTTGTCAATGAGGGCGAAGCTTATTTTGTGACCATGTGGGATGAAGCGCTGCTGAGGCAGAAGTTGGTTGTGGATATCTGCGATTGCTTGATCGGAGCCAATGGCGATGACGGTATCAGCGGAATGAAGGAGAGGTAGGTCGAGGGTGTCGGTGAAGTTACAGAGGGGTTTGAGGGTGTCGGGGAGATGGTTGTGAAATGTGTAGAGTTCAGGGATTGAGGGGGATTGTGTATCTGATTTGGGCAACTTGACGGTATTTTGGGCACCTACGAGGAGTCCGCGCAGGAGGCTCTGGAGTCCAGCGTGCGGGGTGTTTCCACTTACGATGTGGAGGAGGTGTTTAGGGGGGCGCGCTTTGGTAAGGATATCGCCGACTTGTTGGTAGTCATCGAGTGCTTGGTGATGACCGAGTTCATGCTCTATCCAGTCGAGGAGGTCGTTCGCTGTGAGCTGGCCCAAGAATTCTTGAAAGGGTTGGCAGGCTTGAGCAAGGGCATGGGCGCGTTCTTCAGTGAGCATGGTCATTGGCTAGTTATCGGAAAAGTACACAGGATGTGAGAAATGTCGCCTAGAGTTTTTCTAAACCGAAAGCATCGAAGGGCCTCAGTAGAGATGGGTTCAAGGAAGTAGGGGGGCGCTTATCTAGGGGTATAGGTTTCGAACCAAGTATGCGAGCATTCGGGGCAGAGCCTCGCTTTGGAGGTGCGGCAGAGCGCTCCGCAGGATGGACAGTGATTGGTCTGTCCGGAGAGTCGCTCGAGTGTCCTTTTGTAGAAGGCGTCAGATCCGTCGATTAGATGGGCGGTTACCTCGGGGGAATTATCTAAGCAGCGAGTTTTGAAGAGCATTTTAACCGCAGGGTACTGGCAGAGAGCGATTTTTCTCTCTACCAGAAGGTTGTTCCAAGCAGCCGCTTCAGTTTCAGTTAGGAGGTTTTTATGGCCCTCGAAAAGATAACGGAGCTGGTTTTTCATAGTGGATCACTAGGCTTCTAAGATAGGGAGGAGCTCTTCGAGTTTATAGATGAAGTAGTCAGCGCCTTCTTGAACTTTTGGTCTAGGGGTATAGCCACCGAATCCGATGAAGCTATCGACTTCGGATTGGGTTTCGAGGTCAGAGATGCCATCGCCTACCATGATGGTTTTTTCAGGTGAGAATTCGTTTTTGAGTTGGCGAATGATTTCGGGTTTGCCGCCATTGTAGGTGGTTGGGTAGCTAGAGTCGAAGCGGACATATTGGCCGGCATTATCGAGTTCGAGGGGGACGGCTTCGATGCGTTCGATTTGGAGGAAGGAGGCGAGTGGTTCGATAAGTCGTTTGAAGCCCCCCGAGAGGATGACGATTGTCCAGCCTGCGTCACGTAATTGTTGGAGGGTATCTTGAGCGGTGGGTTCGACGGTATCGATGTAGAGTTGTTCGACTTGGGAGCAGGTAGCGAGGTCTGGCTTGATAATTTCAAGTCTTCTGGCGAAGACTTGGTCGAGTGCTACTTCTCCGTTCATTGCTGCATGGGTAAGAGCTTCAACTTCTTGGAAGACCTCAGGTCCTTTGGCGCGTGCTAATTCGTCGATTCCCTCGATGGACGAGAGGGTGGAGTCACAATCAAAAACGATAAGTTTCATAGTGGTGGGATAGTTAGGGAAGGATTTGGACGGGAGTATTTTCTGTGACAGCATCGAATAGTTCGATGATATCGAGATTACGCATGCGGATACAGCCACAGGAAGAGGGGGAGCCGATCGAGTCTTCATGGTTGGTGCCATGAATGTAGATGTAGCGTTCTTTGGTGTTGAGGTTATTGGGGTCGAGGCCTTCTAACCAGAGGATGCGTGTTGTGACGAGGTCTTGATCTGAGTGGTGTTCAGGGTTCCAGAGATCGACAGCTTTACGGCCTTTGAAGATGGTGTGAATGGGGGCGTCGTGCCCGTGTTTTTCGGAGATGAGAAAATTTCCAGTGGGGGTTTGGTAGGACCCTTCCTCGAAGCCAATGCCATTTTTAGCTGAGGAGATTGGGTAGGAATGGAGCACGACATTTTGCTCCATGAGCTGGAGGGTTTGTTTGTTGATGGAGATGAGAATATGCATCTTTGTCGCGTGCCAGTGGGGGGTTATGGGGAGGGTGGGGTGAGGGCGATGATAGAATTATGCCCGCCCATACCTACGGCAATTTTGAGCAGAGAGCCAAGTGCTTGGGTAGGTTTTTGTGGGAGGGTGAAGGGGGCGTCAGGAGGGGTGAGTGGGAGGTTAGGTGGCAGCAGGCCTTTTCTCAAGTAGTGTGCGAGTATGGTGGTGTCGAGTGCACCACTGGCGCCGACGGTGTGACCAGTGAAGGGTTTGATCGGGTGTAAGGAGAGGGGAGAATGAAGTGGGAGGGCAGTTCTTAGAGCTCGGTCTTCTGCCAATGAATGGAGGTGGGTTCCAGAAGCGTGAGGGCAGATGGCTGTGATTGGGGGAATGGATTGCAGGTCGTTGAGTGCTCGTTGAATACAGCGGCGTAAGCCAGATCCGTCCTCAGGCATGCCAATTGGGGAGTCTGCATCTGAGTTGCACCAATATCCGGCTAACTGGGGAGTGCTAGGGATGTGTTCTTTGCTGAGAACCAAGGCACAGCCTGCTTCACCGGGAAAGAAGCCAGACGTTTCTGGGTGATAGGGATCGTTGATCCCATTGGTGCTGAGCACTCCGGTGTTGATGTAATCTTGGACGATTTCGGCCACTAAGGGAAGTTCGACTCCGAGGACAATGACGTGTTCGACCATGCCGGATTGGAGCATGAGCCACGCCATACCGAGGGCGTCTAGTGATGCGGCACACCCTGATGCGATCGTTTGCCAGGGGCCGGTAATGCCGAGTTCAATACTCACCGCTGAAGCGATTTCTCCATGCATGGAGTTAGAGGCGGCCATTAATTTGAAGGGACGGCGGCCTGGCCAATTGCGCAGCCAAGCATTGCCACGTGAAGAGCCGGCAATGACAGCGGCATTTTTGAGGGCTGAGCCATCGAGACCGGCATCTTTGACTGCTAATTTTGCGCAATGGAGTGCGAGGGCAGATGCTGGCGCCCACTTACGGGATTGTAAGAGACTACGGTCTTGGATCCAAGCTCCCATGAGTGAGCCGCAATTGAGTTCGGAGCCGAGTAGTTGCTGGAGTGGTTGCAGTCCAGTGTGGCCTGCTTCCATGGATGAGGCGTGGGCCTCTAGCGTGGCGCCGAGACTCGATACGGCCGAGAGTCCGGTGATGGAAACCGTCTTATTCAAGGTCGAAGAAGTGGGCTTGGTGGGGAGCCAAGCCTGTAGTTATTGACTCAGTAGCTTAGCCGCAGCAAGGGCTTGCTTCTTTTGCGCAATCCGCTTTAGGAGGCTCTAGGCTAGGATTTGGTTGCTTGGCAGTGAGGCCAAGTTGTTTGATAAGGTTGAGGTCTTTTTGGACACTCGGGTTCTGTGCGGTAAGTAATTTATCACCATAGAAAATAGAGTTAGCCCCAGCGAAGAAGCAGAGAGCCTGACCTTCTTCAGAGATTTGTGTGCGGCCTGCTGAAAGGCGAACCTTGGCCTTAGGAATGGCGATACGTGCGATAGCAATCATACGAACGACATCGAAGATAGTGACTGGGTCGGAGTCGCCTAATGGGGTGCCTGGCATAGGCATTAGGGAGTTGATAGGAACGGATTCTGGTTGAGGGTTAAATTCAGAGATCGTTTCGATCATTTTGAGACGGTCATCGGTGGTTTCACCGAGGCCGAGGATACCACCACAGCAGACGGACATCCCAGCATCTTGCGCATTGCGGATGGTGCGTAGGCGGTCATCATATGTGTGGGTGGTGACGATGTTAGGGTAATGTTCGCGTGAGGTGTCGACGTTGTGGTTGTATGCAGTGACACCTGCTTTTTTGAGGATAACAGCTTCTTCGGGGCCAAGCTCACCGAGAGTGACGCAGACTTCCATTCCGAGTTCGGAAACTTCTTCGATGATGTCTACGACTTGGTCGAAGCGTTTGGTACCTTTACGCACACCCTTCCAGGCAGCACCCATGCAGAAGCGAGTTGAGCCGGAATCCGCAGCTGCGCGAGCGCGTTCCATCACGGCTTCTTTTTCCATCAATCGTTCCACTTGGACCCCTGAGTTGTAGCGTGCTGATTGAGCACAGTAGGAGCAGTCTTCAGAGCAGCCACCAGTTTTGATAGAGAGGAGGGTACAGAGCTGGATCTCATTGTCGCTCCAGTTTGCGTCGTGGACTTCCCGGGATTTTTTAATCAGGTCAAAGAGGGGAAGGTCGTGGAGTACTTTAAGTTCTTCGAATTTCATGAGATTTGATGCAATTGGTGAATGATTGGGTTTATTTGATCCAGCGTCCATTGACGGTTGGCATTTTGCCGAAGCTGAGAGCGGAGTAATCAGTTTTACCTTTGGCTCCAATGAGTCGTGTGCCGGTGGCTTGTTTCCAGTAGCGATTCATACTTTCGCCAGTATAGCAACCCCAGCTTTTACAAATCGCACCTTTGGCGAGTGGTCGGCCGCTGAGGCGTTGGAGGTCGGACTCGTGGAGCCATGCTGCGGATGTGCCGAGGATCTGAGATGAATAGTCTAGCAAAAAGCAGTGCTTATTGGAGTGGCCGAAGTAATGGAAGCTACGGGTTCTGCCGGCTGGGAGTTGGTTAAAGCGGCGGATGAAGTCTTCTCCTGAGTGGACCCAAACGAGTTTTGCTCCACGTTTTTGGGCCTGTTCTTGGATCCAAGTAGTGTAGGGTTTATTATCTTCCTTACCGCGCAGGACGTAGCCTTTTTTATAGACGAACCAAGTGAATCGAGGCGAGCCACCTTCTTGGGCTCGGGTGATGTCCATTTGGAGTGTTGAGGCCCGGATGAAGTTGGCCCACCATGCGTCATGTCGGTCGTTGGGGACTCGGTAATTTTCCCAGTGGCGAAGGGCGGGGCCGCCAGCCAGAATGACGTGTTCGCTGGCTAGGCTAGTGAGAGCTAAACTGATGCTTAGAATAAGGGTACCTATCAGACGCTGCATGCAAGGACAATGGGGGTGAATACGCAGGCTGTGAAGAGTAAAGTGGTGGAGATAGGTGAAGTTTTTTTCGTTAATGGCCGATGGCTTCGATCCGGGCCTTTACGGCGAGATCAAATGCTTCGGCGTCGCCATATCTTTTGATAGAGAATTTGACGCAGCGTCGTTTTCCGGGTTCTGGCGACCAGGTTGCCTGCCAGAAGGTGTAACGCACGCCATTGGTGACGACGGATACTTTAGAGACACCTACGACACCTGAAGAATTTCGGGTAGATCGCTGGCAGATGCGCGCGCGATCTTCGCTTTCTAGGCGGTCGAGAAGGTTGTTTCGCCAAGCTCTGGCAGCATTGAGAGCTTCTTCAGCTCCGCCATGGGGGGCATCGGCAAAGAATTTTGCGTATTTGATGCCGCGTCTTTGGAGGCGGACTTGCCAACCATGCGTGCGAGCGTCCGGGAGGTCGATCCGGGCGATGGCATAGTTGGGTGAGTCATTGGGCATAAGAAAAAATTTAATCAAGCGATGGTGATTGTCAACTAGTGGCTGCATGGAGGGGGAGGGAAAAAATCTCGGCTCTGTGCTTGGCGAGGTGGGGGTGGGTGTTTATGTTGTCGCCCGATGCGCTGTCCCCGATGCCTACAAACGATGCACCTTTCTGCAGAGGAATGCCCGCATTGTGGTCTTGAGTTGGAGCAATTGGATGCGCTCTATGATGGGTTTACGATAGATGTGCGCAAGCCACACGATGCAGCAGGGGTGTTACGGGTGCCTGAGCGCAAGCGCGTAGCGAAGTGGATCGAGAAGGCTGAGCGACGCTTTCCGCAATTGTTTTTTAATGTGGTGACTTGCTCACTGAGTGATGAGCAAAGTTTGCGGTCGTATGGTTTTTGGTTATTGAATCGTGGAGTTTTTGAGGGGATGCCGGAGACGGCACGAGAAGATGGAGGGGTGCTATTACTTATCGATGTCAATCGTAAGGAGGTATGTGTGTTAGTAGGCTATCTATTGGATGCGGCGTTGAAGGAGGAAGAGGCATTTGATGCCTTACTTAACGGGCATCCATACCTGTTAGAAGCGAATTACCTTCAAGCGATAGAAGTGATGTTGGCTGGCGTAGTGAGGTATGTGAAGCGAATGAGGAGGCGTGCGAAGCAATTGGCGAAGAAGTGATGTTGGGGTGGAGGAGAGTTGTATTTATAGTTTTGCTGTTTGCGTGTGAGGCGTTGGCAGCGAAGGCGCCGCCATTGCCGCAATGGAATGCGGAAGATGAGGCAAAGCGTAAGAAGGGGGAGATCGTGGTTGGGATGGCTTTACTTACTGATCGTGCGCCGCAGCAGGGGGACGAGAAGGAGAGCACCCCTCAGGTGGAGGTGATTATTGAAGCCGTGGAAGCAAAGCCAAGCTTGAACCAACATGAACAACTTGGTGAGAATTCTGAGATTTCGGGTCAGCATCTCGGGCATTATTTTGGCGAGAAACCAACGGATAGCTTAGTGGATCCTCAGCAATTGTTGAGTATGCAGGAACGTGCAGATTTAAAGTATGCCTTGGAGTTGCACCACAATGAGTCTGATTTACCGATTTATGTGTATTTGTTTGATGCTGGGCAGCGGGTTCCTAAGGACTATTCTCCTCAGGGAGTCTACGAGAAACTGTTTGGGGAGGATTTGAAGCCAGTTGTGCTGGTGTATTATTATATGGGGGCACCAGAGCGTTCTGAGTTTTTGCTTGCTGGTGGTGCGAGTGATCAAGTTCCGCAATGGCAGGTACGGGAATTATTGTGGAATGCGGCGCACAAGGCGCGTGAAAAATCGGATGTTTTTGATCAACTTGATGGGTTTGTGGGCCAGTTATCGATGCGTTTGTTTTGGATTGAGGAGATATTGAGTGAGTTGATGGTTGTGGTTCCAGTGAAAGCTGTGGTGGATGAAGGCAAGGTTCAGGCTGGTAAAGCTCAGAAGTTGGTGGGGATGATTGAAGAAAGGGTTGGAGAGGGGGTGTCGCCTGTGGTGTTATCCATTCTGGGTTGTCTCGTGGTGATTGGCGGTGGTGGGCTGTATTTGATGAATCGCAAATTAACCTTCCCTGAGAAGCCAAGTTCAGAGCGATTAGGCGGCAAGCGGGGGGCAAAAGCCGGCGGTATTCTTAGTTACCGTAACCCCCGAGTGCCTCCTACTCAGCAAAAAGAGCAGTTCGGGAAAGATTTTTTCTAGGGTGGAGGAACTAACAAAAAGTGAAGCCTTTCACTTATTATAAGTTATATAGAACGAGGTAGGCTGTCATATCGGTTAAAATTTTAAACGAAGGTTTCTCGAATGGTGGCGAAAAAACTTTGCAGTAAGCGGGAGTGGTGACATATTCATCTCGTTCTCGCAAGAGGACAAGACGATCCGATAGGTTCACTGTTCTTTAAGGTTAGGGGGTTTCCTTTAGAATGGTCTAGCGGGTCGTCTTTTTTGTGCTTTGGGGGGACGAATTCTGGAATGGGTGGTTGAATCTTCTTAGTGATTGGGTACTTTGTGTTATTCTAAGGATTCGCAAAGTGATGAGACGCATAGGAAGATTGGTATTGCTACTGGGGATGGTTACAGGGGGAGCTCTGCAGGCAGAACGTTTGTATTTTAATGACAAGAAGGTGCCTGAGACTAGGGATGATCTTATGGCGATCCAATCGGCATTGCAGAAGCATCTGGAGCAAGCGCGCAAAGCAACGGTGTGTATTCAGATGGGGCAGGGGTCTGGGACGGGAGTGATTATTTCTGAGGATGGATTAGTTCTGAGTGCGGCACACGTGGTGACGGGGGTAAAGAAGGAGATGACCGTGGTGATGGAGGATGGCACTGAGTACGAAGCGAAGTCGCTTGGATTGAATGCGGATAATGATGCGGCGATGTTGCAGATTCAGAGTGACGAGAAATTTCCCTTCGTACGCTACGAGAGTGCGAGTGAGTCTGGCAAGCCAAGTACCCAATTGGGTGATTGGGTATTTGCATTAGGGCATTCTGGAGGATTTGATAAGGAGAGGGGCTCGGTGGTGCGTTTAGGGAGACTTGTTAGGGTAGCTAATAGTACGATTCAATCTGACTGCAAGTTGATTGGTGGAGATTCAGGTGGGCCATTATTTGACATGCATGGGACGCTGATTGGGATTCACAGTCGTGTGGGCAAGCAGCTTGCTGAGAACATGCATGTACCGATGCAGGTGTTTCACAAGTATTGGGACAGTATGGAGTCGGGTAAATTTTTGGGTGACGGACCGTTTGCTGAAAAGCCGCAACCTGGTACTGGATTTATGGGGATAGCGGTGAAGGAGGTGAGTGGTGGTCTAGAGGTGACGGCTGTTGAAGAAGGTTATCCAGCTGAGGAGGCAGGTGTGAAAGTTGGCGATATTGTGAAAGCTATCAATGGAGAGGTGGTTACCACTAAAGAGAGCTTAAAGAAAATAATGGGTCAGCTAGCCTCAGGTGACAAAGTTACCATGAGTTTCCTAAGAGAAGGAGCAGATGAGAGTGTAGAGATGAATCTCGTGAAGCGATAAGCCTGTGGACTATAGAAAAGTGATGATAAGAACATTTGGAATGGGGAGTGTGTTAGGTTTCATGGCACTGGTGTCATGTACTCAGCTGGCCTTGATGGCGCAGACGAGTTTGCCAACTGATGAGCGCACGAACGGTAAAGAAGTGAGGGCGGCCTTTGGGCCACAGCGATCTGCGATTCAAGCGAGCAGTGCTGTTTTGTATGATGGTTGGCGCAGTTTCAATTACGGTATTGTGGTGAGTGAGGATGGTTTGATTTTAGCAAAGGGTAGTGAGTTAGAAGAGCGGAAAGACATCGATATTCGCGTGGGTGAGAAGAAATACACCGAAGTAGAGATTGTGGCGCAGAACCCAAGATGGGATGTTGCTCTACTGAAGGTTGATGCCGAAGGGTTGACTCCAGTCTCCTGGGCTGAGAGCAGTGATGTGTCTCAGGGAACTTGGGTAGTTGCTAATGGAGTGACGAGCCGTAGCCTGCGTCGCATTAACGTTGGGATTATCAGTGCAAAAACTCGTGCGGTTGAAGGTAAAGCTCCTGCTGTGCTGGGGATCTCATTCAAGGCAGATAAGGGGTCGTTAGTGATTGAAGAAGTGACTAAAGAGACTGGCGCGGAGGAAGCTGGTATAAAGGCTGGTGATACGATTAAGAAATTCGCTGGTGAGGAAGTGGCGACGCGCGAAGCATTGATAGAGATTATCCGAGACTATTTGCCAGGTGATGAGGTTTTGATTGAATTTGAGCGTGATGGTAGGCGTTTAGAGGTAGAGGTTAGACTGATGGCTCGTGACGAGGCCTACAAGGAAAGTGGGTCTCGGAATGACGCAATGAGTGGTGATTTTTCAAAGAGACGGGATAGTTTCCCGCGTGTGTTGCAAACTGATATCCCCTTCAGTGCTAGGACTATAGGTGGACCCTTACTCACACTCGATGGGAAATGTATCGGTATGAATATCGCTCGTGCAAACCGGGCAGAGAGTTTTGCTATTCCCGTTGAGGATCTTAAGAAATTGTTAGTTGAATTAAAGAAAGAGGGTGAAGATTAAATAAGCCTCTACACGAAAAAGGCTCCACATGGGTGGAGCCTTAAATTTTTATGAGACTGATGTGTAGGGATTAAACGATGATGGTTTGTTCGCGTTCAGGACCATTGCCGATGAAGCTCACGGGTGCACCTACGAGTTCGCTTAGGCGATTGAGGTAATTTTTAGCATTCTCGGGAAGGTCATCCCAGCTGCGGGCTTTGGTGGTATCAGTTTGCCAGCCTGGGAGTTCTTCGTAGATTGGAGTAGCTTTCTCCCAGCCTGAACGGGCTGCTGGTGGGAACTCATGGCGTTCGCCATCGATATCGTAAGCGACGCAGATCTTGAGAGTTTCTTTTTCATCAAGTCCGTCGAGAATAGTGACAGCGAGGTCAGTGACGCCATTGACCATGACAGCCATGCGCAGAAGAACGGTGTCGAGCCATCCACAGCGGCGCGGGCGGCCAGTGGTGGCACCAAACTCCATGCCTTTGGAGTGGAAGTAGTTTGTGATTTCCTCGTTTTCAGTTGGCATGGCACCGGAGCCGACGCGTGTGGTGTAGGCTTTACAAACACCAATCACACGATCGATAGCTGTGGGTGGAAGGCCAGAGCCTGTACATGCACCACCAGCAGTGGTGTTAGAAGATGTGAGGAATGGATAGGTACCGAAGTCGATATCGAGCAATGAGCCTTGAGCACCTTCGAAGAGGATCGTTTTTTTCTCTTTCCAAGCTTTGTGTAGAGTAGGGATCACGTTGGTAACGTGAGGAAGAAGTCTGGCGATAGCTGGGCGAACTTCATCAAGGACCTGGTCGGTAGTGAAGGTCGGTAAACCGTGGCGCGCGAGAGTTTCATTGGCTTCTTGGAGGCGGATGTCAATGAGTTCGCGTGCGGTCGCTTCATCAGTAAAGTCTGCGAGACGTAGGCCAATTCTGTTAGCCTTATCTGCGTAGGTTGGGCCGATACCGCGTTTGGTGGTACCGATCTTGTTTTTACCGAGAGCAGCTTCACGAGCGGCATCGAGTTCTCTATGGTAGGGCAAGACGACGTGTGCGCGGTCGGAGATGAGGAGTTGTTCAGGGCTGACAGTGATGCCTTGTTCCTCGAGGGTGGTGATTTCTTTGCAGAGACCCACTGGATCCATGACGACGCCATTGCCGATCACACAAGTTTTATCACCCCAGAGTATGCCTGAAGGTACGAGGTGAAGGATGTACTTTTTGCCATTGGCAATGACAGTATGTCCAGCATTGTTGCCACCTTGGCCGCGTGCTACAAGGTCAGCAGACTCCGTTAGGTAGTCTACGATTTTGCCTTTGCCTTCGTCGCCCCATTGGAGGCCACAGATGATGGTATTCATATGAATTATTTTTTAGAAATGGAGAGGCTTTCTTGGATAGTTGCAAACATGCGTTCAGCCTCTTTACTGTGTTGGAGTGCCATTTGAGTGATGACACATATCGTGTCGCCATCCTTCTGGAAGGTGAAGAGGAGCGACTCGCTAGGAATATTGTTTTTACTGAATAGTATATAGCTACCACTGCGAGCTTCCCCGAAGAGGGTGCGAGTGGCTGACTTGTGTTTGAGCTCGGTGGCGTTTTTTTCAAACTGCTTGAGCAAACTTTCGGTCATCATTGAGCGAAGTTGCTCGGGAGTGATAGATTTCCCATAGTTTTGCAGCATGAAGAGGCTACCGTTGGCATTCTCGACACGTACGGTCTTTATTTTATCACCAGTGACAGTGACTTTTTCAGCTTCGCTGTGTTGGAAGCTGAAGCCGTGATCATCGTACGTCTGTTGGGCTTGTGACACGAGGAGTGTGCAAGCCCAGACAGATAGAGTGATGATAGTGGAACGTAGCATGGATACTTCCAGAGAAGGCCGATTTGTTGTTAGCCTTCGAACTGATCGATCATCTCAGCAAATTCATCAAAGAAGTACTTGGCGTCATTTGGGCCAGGTGCAGCTTCTGGGTGATATTGCACTGAGAATGCTGGGAATGTTTTGTGGCGGAAGCCTTCGACAGTATTGTCGTTGAGGTTGATGTGAGTGATTTCGACATCATCCGGAAGGGACTCAGGGTCGGTGGCGAAGCCATGGTTCTGAGCAGTGATAGAGATTTTGCCAGTACGGAGGTCTTTGACGGGTTGGTTGCCGCCGCGGTGACCAAACTTAAGTTTGTAGGTGGTACCACCGAAGGCGTGTGTCAGGATTTGGTGGCCAAGGCAGATACCGAAGATTGGTTTTTTGCCGAGTAGCTTTTTCACCTCTGCGTGAATGTAGTCGAGTGCAGCTGGATCACCAGGTCCATTGGACAAGAAGATGCCATCAGGGTTGAGGGCAAGTACCTCTTCTGCTGTGCTACGTGAGTTTACGACTTCGATGTCGAAGCCTGCTTGGCGCATGCTACGGAGGATGTTGTACTTGATGCCGAAATCGAAGGCGACGAGCTTATACTTTGCTGGAGCGAGTTCTTCGTAGTATCCCTCACGGTTTTGTGACGGACTAGGAATGTTCCAAAGACGGGACTCACCATCCCAGTGGTAATTTGCTTCGGTGGAGACTTCTTTTACGAAATCAGAACCTTCCATTGGTGGGGCATCTTTGGCTGCCTGGATGGCTTCTTCTGCTGTGAGCTCAGTTGAGATGCAGCAACGCATTGCACCTGCGGTGCGGAGATGTTTGGTTAGGGCGCGAGTGTCGATACCTTCGATACCAATGATTTGATGTTCTGTGAAGTATTCATCAAGTGTTTGGCGGGATCTGAAGTTAGAAGCTACAGGAGAGAGCTCACCGATCACGAGGCCGCGTACGTGCGGTGATTTTGATTCGGCATCTTCAGGATTGATTCCGTAGTTGCCTATCAAGGGATAGGTGAGTGTGACGACTTGGCCGCGGTATGATGGATCTGTAATAATCTCTTGGTAGCCAGTCATTGAGGTGTTGAAACAGATTTCCCCAGTGCTGGTTCCAGTGCGACCAAAGGCTTCACCTTCAAAGGTGCGGCCGTCTTCAAGTGCGAGTATGGCTTTGTTCGTAGCTTTCATAGGCGCCGTAGCTGGCGCACCCTAGGGGGCAAGTTCCGAGCATGCAAGCGGGAAGTAAGGTGATTTTTCAGAATCTGAGGGAGCTTTGGAACGAGGGGCTGAGAAAGGCCGAGATATCAAGGTTTTGCCGCACTCTAGTCGAGAAAAAAACTCGATATAGCAGTCCAAAAGTGTGGGGTTGCGGCACCGACTGGGCACATTTTTGTTTTAGTCAGATTAATTTTGGCCACTTTGTCAGTGAGGTGTGGTTGGGTGTGGGCGCGAGCATTCCGTGTGCTGGCTATGCTGAGCTGACAATGATTTTGTATACCCACAAGGACACGAAAACAATCGCGGTGAGCAAGAGGATGAAGAGAAGAGCGCTGCGAGCTTGGTGGCGTCGTTCATTCTTGAGTTCGCCTTTTGTGAGACGGTTCGCAAAATCATTTTCACGGCGCCTTTGAGTAAGCTCATCAGGTGCCGGCATGGTTTGCAGTCTTTCTTGCTCTTCTTGCTGCAGCTTTTCAGGGGCTTCTTTGATGAAGCTTTGGAGTTCTTCAATTTGTGCTTGAAGAGCTTCTTTTTGACGCTCGATTTCCGCGAAATCCTGAGCCTTCTTTTTGGATCCGAACATTTAGGGGGATCTTAATGGTAGAGGTAGAGAGCGTAAGCAATGGCTGCTGCAATGATCAGCGGTAGGTTAAAGGCTAGGCCTTGTCTAAAGTTGGCTGAGAACTCACTGGTGTTAGCCGGATTTTTCTTTTGTTTCTTTTGAGCCGGAGTGAAGACGCCAGCCCGACGGCCACCTTTGAAGTGCTCCATGGCTTCTTCGTATTCATCTTCAGCGTGGTCGAGCATAGAGATGGCTCGGTTAAGCTCTAACTTAAGCTCGTCTTTGCTCCATGACTGAGGTGTCAACTCGTCGATTTTCTTTTGGTGCTCAGCGAAGCATTGGCGGGTTTGCTCCAAGTCTTCCATTTCTTGGCGCATTTCAAAAAGCTCACGATCGATTGCTGTGAGTGAGGATGCTAAGCGTTCGCTGATGTCAGTTTGGCCCAGAAGAAATTCTTCTTTGCGTTCATTGAGTTCTTCGAGCTCGCGTTTTTGTTGTTCAATAAACTCTTGTTGTTGCTGTAGCTGCTCGAGTTGTTGTTGAGCGGCTACGAGTTTCCCTTCGAAGTCCTCAGCGAGTGGAGATGAGCCTACGGGGCTGTCTGCCTTCATTTCCATTTGAGTGACATTCAGGCGCTGGGGGCGAGTTTCAGTGAGACGGGACATGATTGGTTCGGAAAGCTGCGAGTTCTACCACCTTGCTATAGCAAAGCGGAGGAACTTTGGCTAGGTAATTATTTAATTTTTCTTGACTAATCCCTTGTGGCTTAGTCGCGGCTGGAGGGTGGGTGATGGTGGTGACAAAAAAAGTACGGATCGTTCCTTGCATGAGGAAGTGAAGACCGTATGTTAGAGCACTATGTTATTACCTGACTACCTGAGTGAAGAGATAATGTTGAATCCTGAGAAGCGAGAGTTTCCGCAATTTTCTGTTCGTAAATTGATGAGCACGGTATTTGAGCCAACGGCGGGGTGTCGGGTTTGTATATTGGTAGATTTTGATGAGCCGCAGAAGTGGATCAAGGATTTTGCCTTTTTGGAAGTGAGTGAGTTTAGTGTGCAGCGCAAGGCCTATGAGAATTTCTACCAGACCTTTAAGGATGGAGTGATGGAGGAGTTAGGGATGCATGGTGGGGAGATGTTTTCTTATTATTGCACGCACGGTTCGAACTTGGATTTGAGGGATGAATGTTTCAACACAGCGGGTGAGCAACTTTCTTTGGATCGTGATATCTATCCTCATTACGACATCATTCTCTGTATTTCTACGTGGAGTGCTACGGCTCCATTGACTGCGAAATGTAAGCAATACGGTTTCCGAGGTGCAACGATGCACGGTATGAATGATATCATTCTCAATTCTGGATTAGCAGTGGATTACGATGAAGTGAGTGCTGATGCTGAGAAAGTGCGTTTGGCGATGACTCAGGCAGATTCCATTGAGATTGATTTCACATTAGAGGATGGGCGAGTTCTGACAGCGTGGTTAGGATTAGATGGGCAAGAGGCTCAGAAGTCGCATGGTTTATGTAAGGGGAAGGCCCCGGACGTTGCGAATCTTCCAGCAGGAGAAGTATATTTTGTGCCCTGTGACGCCCGTGGCGAGTTTCCGATGAAATATGAGGATGGAACCCTAGGGGTTCTGACGGTGGTGGATCGGAATATTGTGAAATCTACTTTGATTGAGGGAAATCAATCGACCATTGATGAGCACAACGCTCGTCTAGCCGATGATCCGATGACCGGGACTCTGGGGGAGCTAGGGTTTGGGACACAGGTTCTACCTGTCTCAGGACAGGATATCCAAGATGAGAAAGTCTTGGGGACGTGTCATCTCGCTACAGGTAGGGATGACCATCTGGGGGGGGACATTGTGCCCGAGATGTTTAAGAAGCATGAGAATAGCACGCATGACGACATTTTATTTGCACCGCACAAGACTCCGAATTTTGACATCAGTGAAGTGAGGAT
Organism: Rubritalea tangerina; assembly: GCF_042683245.1. NCBI lineage: Bacteria > Pseudomonadati > Verrucomicrobiota > Verrucomicrobiia > Verrucomicrobiales > Rubritaleaceae > Rubritalea > Rubritalea tangerina. The sequence goes on along the minus strand of NZ_JBHUJB010000036.1, from coordinate 44,124 downwards.
GAAGCGTGGCGATCAGGAAGAGGTGATTATTCAGCACTTCCGTCCGAGTGAGTACATCATGAATGCTCTCTGTAGTTAGTAATTTTATATTGAACCACAGATCACACGGAATTTCACAGAAAGTCATTGTGGATTCCGTGTTTTCTGTGACTTCTGTGGTTAAAAAGGTTTAATTATGCAGGATTACGAATCAGATAAGTTACTAAACGAGTATTTGTTAATGCACTATGGCACGAGTGAGGAACGGATGCCGTGGGTGATTGGTGGGTTAGGCGCGTTAGATTTTGTGAGTCGGACAGTGGAATTTTTTACAGCAAAGCGTGTTCGATTGAGCCTAGATTTGGGCTGTGCTGTTGGGAGGTCTAGCTTTTTATTATCCAAGACATCTGAGAAGGTGATTGGGATCGATTTTTCGCAAAGTTTTATAGATGCAGCTAATACGCTGAAGGAGAGGGGGAGCTTGGCGTATCAGATCCAAGAAGAGGGAGATCGTTATACTGAGAGTGAGGCTTTATTGCCAGATGGAGTGAAGCCTGAGCGAGTGAGTTTTGCTCAAGGCGATGCGCTTGCATTGCCGGAGGGATTTAAAGGTTTCGACCGAGTGCATGCCTCTAATTTATTATGTCGACTTCCCGACCCAAAGGCATTTCTAGACCGGCTTCCAGATTTGTTAGGCGAGGGTGGTGAGGTAGTATTGGCGACACCATTCTCGTGGTTAGAGCAATACACACCCAGAGATAAATGGCCTGAGGGCGATAGCTGGGAGTGGTTGCAGGAGCAAATGCGAGAGCGTTTTGAGCTGATCCACGAAACGGATGAGAGTTTCATCATTCGTGAGCACGGCCGAAAATTCCAACTCGGAGTGTCGAAGATTAGTGCATGGCGGAAGCGGAGGTGATTCTAGGCAAGTTCGGCCATCATCTCCTGAGCTAGGCGGTAGCCTCTCTTCTCGCTTTTGACGTCATTGGATTGTGCGAAGAGAGCTTCTATTTTTTGGCAACCTCTTGAGCAGAGGTAATGGATGGTGGAGAGCGAATGCTTGGGGTTTTTCTGCAGGAGGCTATCAGTGCGGGATACGGCACAGCTCATGGCAAAGAGTTCGGTGGCTATGTCGACATAGCATCCCAGGAGGAGTTGGCGTTTTTCAAGTTTTGGCCCATTTAGGACCATGGCATGGAAGAGGCAACGTGAGAGCTTGCGTGCATATTTTTCGATATGTTTGAAGTGGCGTTTGAGGCGGGGATGGGTGCCAACAGGGACCTCGAGAGTGAGTGGCAGCCAGCGTAGGGGGTACCACAGCGCGTAATGGAGACCAGCTTTCAGAGCAGCAATGAGGCGCACGCTCATCGAGTTTCGTGTATCGATAGCGGCAGCACCGCGTCTGAGGTGTGGGTCGAGGGCTTCACGTGCGATAAAGAGTTTCATGATTTCACTGGAGCCTTCAAAGATCGTGTTGATTCGGCAGTCACGCATCATGCGTTCTATTGGGTCTGGAGATTCCCCGCGGTTTTTGAGTGAATCTGCAGTCTCGTAGCCGCGGCCTCCTTTGAGTTGCATGGTTTGATCGACACCTCTCCACGCGGCTTCAGTGCCCCATAGTTTGGCCATTGCGGCCTCGATACGAATGTCCGCGTTTTTGTCGCGATCGACCAATGCGGAGACGTAAAGGACCATTGATTCCGTGGCGAAGTGATCGGCTTTGAGATCTGCGAGTTTGGATGCTATGGCTGCATGTTTGCCAATGGCGCAGCCCCACTGTTCTCTATTTTTTGCCCAGTTCAGGGAGATATCGAGGCAGGTTTTGAGGGCTCCGGAGCAAGCTGCTGGTAAGGTAAGTCTGCCTGTATTGAGGGTGGTCAAGGCTACCTTGAGCCCTTTACCAACACCGGCAACAATGTGTTTCTTGGGGACCTTGACATTGGTGAATTTGATCACACCATTGTATAAAGCTCGCAGGCCCATGAAGTGGCAACGCGTTACGATTTCTACACCTGGGGCGTTTGCGTCCACAATGAATGCGGTTGAAGCGTAGGGTTTTTCAGGTGTCGGGGTTTTAGCCATGACCACGATGTGAGAAGCTTTGAGTCCGTTGGTGCACCAAAGTTTTTCACCATTGAGGAGGTAGTGCTCACCATCGTCTGATGGGCTGGCGAGGGTTTGCATTTTTGCGGGGTCAGAGCCGACATCTTTTTCAGTGAGAGCAAAGGCTGAGACTTGGCCATTTGCGAAGAGTGGGAGGAAGGATTCTTTTTGCTCATCAGTCCCGAAGACGATCAAAGGTTGGGGGACTCCGATGGACTGGTGTGCTGATAGGAGTGCTGTTAGGTTGCCGCAGTGAGCGCCCAGGACCGCAGCGGCGCGGGAGTAGTTTGTTTGTGAGAGACCGAGTCCACCGTATTTTTTGGGTATTTTGATTCCGAAGGCACCGAGTTGGGCGAGTCCGTGGAAGACTGAGTCAGGAATTTCACCTTCTCTATCGATGGTATCAGGGTCTGTATGATGGATGAGAAATTCCTTTAGTTTGGCAATGAATGCGTCTCCTTCCGATTTGTCGTCATGCGCTTGTTCAGGGAAAGGAGAGATTCGAGATAGTTTAGGGAAACCCATGAAGAGAGAACCTGCAAAGCCGCTGATTTCACGGACATCTCTGGAGTCTTCGGCCATTTCGAGAGCTGCGCGTTGGCCAGCGCTCATGTTTGAAGTGTCTATGATGCTATTCTTTGGCATGGTCTTTGATGGGCTATGGGTTAGTAGAAATTTCTATCTAGAATCTGTGTGTCAGTGGCGTGTCTCAGAGGGCCGCCACGGAAGGGGGCGTATCCTGTACCCATGACCATTGCGAAATCGATATCTGCTGCGGATTCTGCAATGTTTTCATCGAGGCAACGTGCTGCTTCTCGGCTCATGAGTATAACGAGCTGGTCTTGAATTTCTTGAGAAGAGAGAGACGGAGATGATCCAGGTTGGATGTTAGGGTTTGGTTGGGTCGCTCCTTGGTTGTGAATATAGAATCCCTCTCCAGATTTTTTACCTAGCACCCCTTGCTCTAACAATTCGTCAAATAATGTGGGGATAGTGATGTGATCTGGGAATGCGTGTGAGAGGGTTTGAGCAACGTGGTGGGCGACGTCGAGGCCTACTTCATCGAGCAGACGGAGGGGGCCCATGGGCATACCGAAGTTAAGCATGGCATTATCGATTTGTTCGGGAGCGATGCCATCGGCGAATAGTTGAGCGGCTCTGATGAGGTAGGGGACGAGTATGCGGTTGACAACAAAGCCGGGAGAATCTTGGACGACGACTGGGAGTTTGCCGATTTGTTGGACAAATAGGATCGCGGCGGCCAGCGTTTGTTTAGATGTTTTTGGGGTGTTGACGACCTCGACGAGTTTCATCATTGGCACTGGATTAAAAAAGTGGATTCCGACGAGTCTTTCAGGATGAGAGATGTGATCAGAGAGCTCTGAAATGGGGAGAGCAGACGTGTTCGTGGCTAGAATGGTATCTGGAGACATTAGTTCAGAGAGTTGCTCAAAGATTTTCTTTTTAAGTGCGAGGTTTTCAGTGGCAGCTTCAATCACGATCTCGCGATCCAGGAGAGGCAGTGCGTGAGTGGTGGGAGTAATGCGGTCTAGTGCAGCTCTGCTTTGAGTGGCTGTTAGGATGCGTTTTTTTTCTGAGGTGTGCAGTGTTTTCTCAATGTTTTTCATACCTGCGGCTAGGGCATCGTCATTGATGTCTTTTAAAATGACCGAGCGTTTTCGGGTGGCTAGCCAGTACGAGATCCCAGAGCCCATGACGCCTGAACCGATTACAGCACACTGGGTGAGTGTGGGGGGCTGTGGGCCATCTAGTTTTAGCTTCTTTGCTTTTTCAGAGGCAAAGAAGAGGCGCATTAGTTGCTTAGCCTCTGAGCTAGTGCTGAGCTCTTGGATGGCATTTTTCTCGTTTTGGAGGCTTTCGTTGAGGCTCACTCGGACACTATCACAGAGAACATCAATGGATTTATTGAGAGCTGGGTAGAGTCCTCGTGTTTTTTTGTAGAGGCTATCGCTGGCTTGTTTGCGAATGAGGGCAACAGTAAGAGGATTGTGCTCTAATAAGTGTACAGGGAGTTGGCGCTTGGGACGATTCGTGAACGACTCGGCGAATTCAAGGAGGTGTTCTTTTGGGCAAATGTCATCGATGAGGCCTTTGTGTTTCGCAGCTTTTGCTTTGAGAATTTTTCCTGAAAGTACTAGAGGGAGGGCTTTGCTGAGCCCGATGAGAGCTGGGAGTCTGGTGGATCCGCCCCAAGCGGGCAAAATACCCAATTGGGTTTCGGGTAAACCGATGCGTGTAGCGGCATCGTCAGACGCTACACGATAGTCGCATGCAAGCGCTAATTCATAACCACCACCGACGCAGGCCCCATGAATAGCCGCGATGGTGGTGATATGAAGATTTTCGAGCTTGTTGAAGACCGACTGACCGAGTGTGATGAGCTCATTTAGGTCATCCTTTTTGGCTGTTGAGAGTGTTTTTAAATCTGCACCTGCGATGAAAATATTTGCTTTTTTCGAGTAGACGATAAGAGCTGTTAGGGTACTACTCTTAGGGATGGCGTCTAGTAGCTGATTGAGTTCGACGAGAGTGTCTTTATCAAAGATGTTAGCCGAAGAATCTTTGCGATCGAATATGAGGTGTGCAATCGAGCCGTGGGTTTCTAACAATAGATTCATATTACGTGAGCCTTTCTATCCAGAGAGCAGCTCCCTGGCCTCCACCGATACAGAGTGTGGTGAGGGCGTGTTGTTTATTCTGCGTTTTTAATTGGTCTAGGGCCGTGATGACGAGTCGTGCCCCGGTGGCTCCGACTGGGTGTCCGAGGGCGATGGCACCTCCTCGCTGATTGAGTTTGTCGAGGGGGATTTCTCCGAGTGGGGCATCGAGGCCAGCGCGTTTTGCCAGCGCGCTAGAATCTGAGACTTTGAGGCAAGCGAGAGCTTGGGCGGCGAAGGCTTCATTGAGTTCAATGATGTCAGCTTGTTTGATACAGAGGCTTGTTTCGCGGAATAACTTTTGCATGGCAAAGAGTGGTCCAAGTCCCATGCGGGTTGGGTCACAGCCAGCGTAGGCGTAGGCTCTAAGTCGACCGATTGGTTCAAGTCCTAGTTCTTTACCGCGGATGGAGCCGACCAAGAGCATGGCTGCTCCGTCGGTAATTTGTGAGCTGTTGCCGGCGGTGACCGTTCCTGTTTTTTTCTCAAAAACGGGTTTTAGTTTCGCCAATTTTTCAACCGAGGAATCTTCACGGATACCGTCGTCAGCAGCGACGGCACGGCCATGCGTATAGATCGGGCTAATCTCTTGATTGAGAGATTCTCTGGCAGCGGCGGCATTGAGGTGTGATCGAGTAGCGAACGCGTCTTGTTCTTTGCGAGAGATCTCGAATTCTCTGGCTAGTAGCTCCGCTGTTTCTCCCATATTAAGGCCACAGTATGGGTCAGTGAGGCCTTGTTTAAGCCCGATGATGGGGGAGAAGTCATGTGGGCGGAAGCGAAGTGCTGCTGTTAGTTTCGCAAGTGAGCCTCGTGCTTTTTGTAAGGCTGCAAATTTTTTAATAGCTGAGTGGCGAAAGAGGACAGGTGCGTTAGACATGCTTTCAGTTCCTCCGACAATGAAGAGCTTACCCTTCTCGGCGTGCATGCGTTCATACGCGCTAGTGATAGCTTCCATGCCGCTGGCGCAGTTTCGGTGGACGGTGGCGGCAATGACATTCTCAGGCAGACCAGCCCTGAGGGCTATGACTCTAGCGATATTTGCGGAGTCAGCGGGCTGGCAGACACAGCCCATGACGACCTCATCAATGGAGTCTGGAGGTACGTTAGATTCCGCTAGGAGAGCACTAAGAGCATGCTTACCGAGGTCAGCAGCAGATAGGTGTGCCATGGCACCACTCATCTTAGTGAAAGCAGTACGGGTAGTTTTGTAGATGTAGAGCATTACATTCTAGAGGGCTGGGATTGTGGCTATGGGGAGGGGCGATTATCGACGAGTTTTTGTTCTTTGAGTTCTTTGCCGACACCTTGGAGTTCGCGCATTGTTTTCCAGTCTTGAAACTTGATAGAGTTAGGGCTGAGTTCAGTGCTGTCTCTGAGTCGCCGGGTGATCTCTTTGGTGAGTTGATCTTTCTCAGTAGTCATTGCAACGACGTGGATATGGATTTCGTCGAGGCTGAGCGGGTCATCCTTTTCTTTTCGCAATTCGATTTGCCAGGCACCGACACCATCGGTGTCATCGAGGACGTGTTCGAGTTGGTTGAAGTCGACTAGAGTGCCTTTGAGTTTGCCGATTTGGAGTCGTTTGATATCGGAGACGCGTGAGATTTTTCCCAAGATTCTGGGGCAGGTTCTCCCGCAATAGGGGCAGGGTTTTGTCGTGATCCCACCGTCGGTAAGGTCACCAGTGCGGTATCTAAGGACAACTGAACCACGTGCATTGAGTGGGGTGAAAACAATCTCGCCTGGGGTTTCTTCTGGGACACGTTCTCCTGTATCGGGATTGATGATTTCGACAAAGGCTAGGTCGGGGTAGAGATGGAAGCCGCTAGGCTCTTTACCCTCAGGAGTTCTGCATTCGCTGAATGCTAGTTTTGCTTCTGTGAAACCGTAGGTTGAGATGACATCGACGTGATCGGCACCCATATTGCGGCAGAGTTGTTTGAGTTTTCTGCGCATCCCGAGAGGGACCTTTTCACCACCGAGCACGAGTCGTTTGAGTTTATTCCATTGCATGCCATTGTCGTGGGCGTGCTGCAGGAGGTGGTAGAGGAAGGTAGGCATTGCGATGATCGCATCTGGCTGGATTTTGTTGATGACTTTGGCATTGCCTGAGGTGCCCATGACTTTTCCTCCGCCAGTACTGAGTACGAAGCAGGTGTTACCTAGGGCTGAATACCAAGCTTGCCAGAAGGCGAGGTGGGGTGCGAATGGGAAGGCATTGATGACTCGGTAGTCTTGAGGGGCCTCGCAGAGTTGCATAAGTCGGAGTCCTCCTGCTTCTAGGTTTGCTAGATCTTGTTTAGTATAGAGAAAGGGAATAGGTTCTGCTGAGCGCCCAGTGGTAGAAGTCATATGAATCGGGCGTAATTCTTCGGCGAGCTGGTGTTTTACTCCTCTGGGGCCGTAGCGCAGAACTTTGAGCAAGGTGCTAGCCTGCTTTTTAAGAATTGCTTCATCTGGGATGATGACAAAGTCGCGGGTTTCACCGAGGTCGCTTTTGGAAGTGAATGGTAGTTTTACGAGGTCATCAGTGCTTTTGATGTCATCAGCGGTTAGTCCGTTCTGTTGGAAGACCCTGTTATAGTAGGCCGAGAAAGGAATGACTCGGTCTCGAAGGAACTTATGGAGAAGCGCGGACTGACGGTGTTTGATTTGGTCAGGCGACGCGCATTCCCACCAAGGATTTCTCGGTGGTTTCATCGTCGTTAATGGGTATAGGTTCTAGGAGTTTTTTGATTTCTGGCATTGCTTTTGTGGCCTCGCGTCTACCGAGTTCGATGAACTGTTCGAACTGGTGGTATTCGTGCCATTGGCTGCCGTGGGAGATCGGGTGAATACTGACGTCTGCTCGGAGGCAGGAGTCGTGAGCCATGCGGATTTGTGAAGCGCGTAGCGAGCGACGCAAGTTGTCTATCATGTTGCCTGTGGCGCCTGGGTTGATTTTACTTCCGAGGATGGTTAGAGCCCGTTGCCACCATGATTCGAGCTCAACTTCTTTTTCACCCTCTGCGGTTTCAGCGGCGGAGAGGTGGGTATCGATATCTTGGAGTGTTGGGACAGTACTGACGGCGATGATTTTATCGACATCTGTAAATTTTTTGAGGGCGCCTACTGGGACGGGGTCGACGACACCGCCGTCGGTGCAGCGCATGCCATCAATTTCGACAGGGACTATGATGCCGGGCATGGCACATGAGGCGTGGACAGCGTCGAGCACGCTACCTTTGCGAAAGACGATGCGTTCGTAGGTGTCTAGGTTTGCAGCGATGACTAGGAGTTTGCGATCGAGCTCTTCAAATGTGACGGTTCCGATTGAGCGTGCTAGTTGTGCCTTCACTTTATTTCCGTAGAAGACGCCACGAATGGGGGGGATGACTGGGTCAGCTAGCTTGCGCATAGTGTTAGGGTCTTGCATTTCTGCAGCCAGCTTCAGCATTTGTTTAGCGTTGTGCTTGGTCGCCCAGAGTGAGCCGATGTAAGCACCCATGCTGGAGCCAGAGACTGCATGAATGGGGATGTTATTTTCCTCAAGGACCTGCATGACTCCGATATGGGCAAGGGACTTGGCACCGCCGGAGGAGAGGGCTAGACCAATACGAGGGGGACGGAGTTGTTTGTTTTTTACTTCGGCAGATGGAGTCCAAGGGCTCAGACGCTTGAGGAAGGAGATAATGTGCTCTTTGGCGGAGCGAGAGTCTGTGGGAGATTCTGTCATGGGTGACGAAATAGAAAAAGAGGTAGGGTGTACTATAAAATGTGAGGGGTTTATTATCAAGGAGTTTCGTTAGTGTTCGGTGTTAGTGTGTTTAAAACGCACAAAAAAAAGCCGCACACCCGGGAGTGGGTGTGCGGCTGGTAGAGAATGTGTTATTGGCTTAGGTGGTAGAGGCTCCACGAGCCATGACGACCTTACCTGTGCGCACGGTTTCAATGATTTCAAACCCTGAGAACATCTTGATCGCGGCATCGAGTTTGCTGCTATCACCGGAGATCATCGCGATCATGGATTCGGGGGTGAGGTCTACGGTTTTACCGTTGAAGTGGTCGATGACCTGGAGGGCTGCGGTACGGGTCTCTGTGTCTGCGATGAGCATTTTCACCAGCAAGAGCTCTTTGACGACGGAGTCATCAGCTTCGTGCTGAATGCAGTGGATGACATCGATCAGCTTGGAGACTTGTTTGATAATTTGTTCTAGGCCATTAGAATGGCCGGTGATACCGATGGTCATCCGTGAGAAGCGGTCATCGCGGCCTTCGGAGACAACAAGGGAGTCGATGTTGAAGCCCCGTCTCGCGAAGACCTGAGTGATACGCATCAGGACACCGGGAGTGTTGTTAACAAACACGGATAGGGTGTGGCTGCTGTGGTCAGGTGACTTGTGAGCCGGGCTGTCAGTGGTAACAATTGTTTTCGACATTGTTATAAATTGGGTAAGTGGTCAGAGGCTGTGAGTCCTAGGTGGAGCCTTTAGGTTTCGCCATTTTATGTTTTGGTGGCTCGGTGAGCATATCTTCGAGTGCGGCACCGGCTGGGATCATTGGGAAGACATTGTCTGTTTTTACACACTCGGCATTAATGAGGATAGGACCCTCATTGTAGTCGAGGGCTTGTTGGACGATGCGTTCTACATCCGCTGGGCGTTTGATGTTGATGGCTTTGATGCCGTATGCGTTTGCGAGCTTGACGAAGTCGGGGTTGCCTTCGAGGTCGACTCCGGAGAGGCGGTCTTCGAAGAAGAGCTCTTGCCACTGGCGCACCATGCCGAGGTAGTGGTTATTGAGCACGACGATCTTGATTGGTAGTTTGTGGATTGCAGCTGTTGCCAATTCAAAGAGGGTCATTTGGAATCCGCCGTCGCCACAGAAGGTGATCACTTGACGGTCTGGGCATGCGAATGCTGCCCCGATGGCAGCAGGGAAGCCGAAGCCCATAGTGCCTGCTCCACCTGAACTGAGCCAGGAGTGCGTTTTTGCATTTCTGTAGAACTGGGCAGCCCACATTTGGTGTTGGCCAACGTCGGTGGTGACGATGGCTTCACCTGCGGTTTGCTTGTTAAATTCGTCGATGACTTGCTGCATGCGGAGGCCACCTTGTTTGCGGTAGGCGAGCGGGTAGCGTTTACGGTAGCCATCGAGGTGGTCGTTCCAATCGGTGTGTTTCGTTGGTTGGATTTCTTTAAGGAGCTCGGTGAGGGCAGCTTTCGCGTCGCCGACGATCTCGACGTCAGGCGAGATCATTTTGTTCATCTCAGATGGGTCAATATCGATGTGGATGATTTTGGCATCGGCACAGAATTTGTCTGGCTGCCCGATGATACGGTCATCAAATCGAGATCCGATATTGAGGAGCAGGTCGCACTCGACAACTGCTTTGTTAGCATAGGCTGTCCCGTGCATCCCGAGCATTCCCAATGAGAGTGGGTGGGTTTCAGGGAGGGTGCCTTTACCTAAAAGTGTGGTGGTGAATGGGCAATCGAGTGTTTCGACGAGGGTGAGTAGTTCGTCTTGTGCACGGGCGATCATGGAGCCTTGGCCAGCAAGGATCAGTGGACGTTTTGCCTTCTTAATAAGTTTTGCCGCTTTCGCCACAGCATCAGTATCGATGTCAAATGCTACCTCTGGGTTATAGCCAGGGAGGTCGAACTCTTCGTTCTTCTTGTCTTTAAGTTTACCGGTGAATGGTGCGGAGCTGACATCTTTAGGGATATCGATCAAGACGGGGCCGGGGCGGCCAGTGGTGGCAATGTGGAATGCTTCACGCGCGATGCGTGGGAGGGCATTGGTGTCTTTCACCAGATAGTTGTGTTTTACCACTGGGATGGTGATGCCAAAGATGTCTGCTTCTTGGAAGGCGTCTTTACCTAACATCCAAGTGACTTGTTGGCCGGAGATAACAATCATGGGAACGGAGTCCATTTGAGCGGTCATAAGACCAGTGATGGTATTACCTGCTCCGGGGCCAGAGGTGACCAAAACGACTGCTGGTTTGCCTGTGGCGCGTGCGTATCCATCTGCCATGTGGCAGGCTCCCTGTTCGTGGCGTGCGAGCACGAACTGAATATTTGATTTGACTGTCTCAAGTGCATCGAAGATAGGGATGGCAGCACCTCCGGAATAACCGAAGATGAATTCCACGCCTAAGTCGTCGAGGGTCTTGATAAGAGCTTGTGCTCCGTCTAATTGTTGCTTAGCCATAGTGAAAATGGTTCTTGTGGGGGGAAGTTGCCACTTATTGTGATTTAGTAAACTCAAAAATGCTCATTTTGGGTGAAAGTTTTAGTAGTTTACTTTAGATTTTCTTCGAAAACGATGAGTTTAGGGGGGAGTTGTCTGATTGGTTTCTTGTTGGGTGGATGAAAATAGGGTTTTTGTGAAGCTAAGGAGATGTTTTAAAAATCTTAATTGAGGTGTTGCCAAGTCGGGGGCGATGCCTATAGTGGCGGCCAACTCAGGGGGGCTGTAGCTCAGTGGTTAGAGCAGGGGACTCATAATCCCTTGGTCGTGGGTTCAAGTCCCACCGGCCCTACTTTTATATATCAATGGTTCTGGGTATTTTCTAGCAGGTTTGTGAATGTCTAGTATACTGGTTTTTCTGACGCAGGTTTTCTCGGGGAATGTCTATTTGAGGCGGCTTGGAGTTTGTGGAGTGAGGGGCCCTTTTTCAAGCATGTGACCGATTAGTAATGTGCTGTGTAGCTGTACTCAATCCTCATGAGCGCGTATTTGTCTGAGTGACCGTAAATTAAAGCAAAAGGCAACCAAGAAGGTGGGGAAGAAGAGTAGCCATCAACTCTGTGGAGCAAGGAGGGTGGAGTCAACGCACAACCATGCTCTCTCTGGTTGGAATGACTCTGGTCCACACTTCAGGATAGTAACTTTACTTTCCGCTAGCCGCTCTCTCTGTTGTGCTGAAGCCCTGAGCAAAAAAAACGGCTCCCACCACAGAGGGGAGAGCCGATGAAATCGATTAAGAAGCTTGGCAGGATCTACTTGCGGCGACGTAGAATTAATGCCATTCCACCCAAGCCGACAAGTGCGGAAGCGGATGGCTCGGGCACGGCGACCACCGTAGCTGTGGTAAACCCGTCAGCCGAGGAGATCGAGAGGGTTCCCCCTGAGGCGCTCAAGGGAATATGGTTGCCAGAGCCGCCAGCGCTTTCCACTTCATTGTTGACCGCGTCCCATGTGCCATACCATTGGAAGGTGCTTCCAACGCCTTCGAGTGCGATAAAGCTGCCTTCCTTTTGTTGCTGAACGCTTGCTTGCTCAGCCGTCATGAGTACCGAGCTCCCCCCCTGAATGGTGAGTGTACCTACCTCAGACGTGCCTTGATGACCTAGACGGAAGGTAGTACCTACGATTTCAAGCGTACCTCCGCCGTTGACAATCCAGTTAGCTGGGACATCGTTGGCCCCTACGTTGTTTCTACCCAGATAATAACGTTCGGTACCGTCGCCGGTGACAGTGACGCCAGAGTTGATCGTCCAGGTGGCTGTAGCCTCATCAAGGAAATAAAATTCGTTCACGGTAGTGTTGACGGCGAATGTCTGGGTGGCCAAGGTCGCGGCGTGTGCGCCGATACTCAGGCCAATGGCAGTGATCGTGGTAAGGATGCTTGTGTTTGTGATTTTCATGTTTTTTTTTGATAATTCAGCTGATGGAGCAGACGCTCTCAGAGGGTGAAGACCACGGGCGTGGCCATCATGACAAAAAAAGTAGACTTTTTTACGGTTTTATTTTCACGGCATGCCGAAATGGCTGATCAACAAAAATGAGGGTGTTGGGATCGCGCAGGATATGGTCGGTGTAGTAGTGTGGTTTCTCGAGCCATAACTTGAGGACACCGTTTTCAGTTTTCCAGTGGCAATTGCGGAACCCGAGCGCTTCGCCTCCGTTTGCGAACTGGGACACTGAGCCGTCCGGATGAAATTCCCTTATCCAGGTCACGCCATCGTGGGTGTACTGCCAGCGCCCAATGAAGTCGCTGTCCTTGCCGGCATAGGCCGTGCCCTCCTCAAGCAGGAGAACTCCCTTGGAGGTGTTTTTTGAAGTGTTCTTGAAAGGGGTAGTGAACTGCATACGAACTTTCAGTATCCATTTTCCTTTGCTGAAGTCTTCGTCAGGGATGTGCAGGTGGTAGATGTTGTCACGGGTTTGTCGGACATGGCCCGTGAAGCCATCGTGCACATCGCTGGAAATAAGCCGCTTATCATGCCAGAGCGTGGCTTGCTTAATTTTGATGGGGGAGCGGCCTGACATGACGGCTTTGTGGCCTGACATCCATTTGACGAGGGCCCGGTATTCGCCGGGTTTCCAGATCAGGTGGGAGATGTCGAAGGATTTTTCAATTTCCCCCGGGGTGCTTATGTTCCAAGAAAACTCACGCGAGGGAATATGGCGAACGAATTGGTCGCGCTCGAAGGGGATGGAGCTTAGCTCTTGTGGGTTGTCGGCTGACTGAGCCAGGGCATGGTTTTTCTCGATTAAGGCGATATCCTTGCGGCCTTGCGGGTGGAGTTCCACCTCCCCCTCGAAAACGCCCACGGAGAGGTCGCCGTTGCGGTCCAGCTGGACACCGAACTCTGTGCCGAGGTCTACTACTTTGCCGTTCGGATAGTCAACCGTGAAGCCCTCCGCGCCTTTGGGGACTTTGGCGACGAATTTTCCGTAGGCGAGTTGGCCGTGGTTGTCACCGGTGATTGTGTAGTGTGCGGGTCCCTCGAGTATCATGCTGGTGCCGCTTGGGTAGTTGAGTTCGATGAGCCCGGATTCGATGGCGATTTCCTTGGGGTTGCGAATATCTTCGGGGGAGGCGGTCCAACGGACGCCAAACATATTGCTGATGGTGGCGTGAGCGGCTGGACTGGATTTTTCTTGATTGGCTAGGCTAGGGCCAGTCTCAGGTTTTGGCGGGGATGACAGCTGCCAGCCGGCGGCAAAGGCGAGGCAGGCCGCAGCGGCTGCAGGCAGCCAGAACCTTGTGGGATTGGATTTTGCGGAGGTGGTGACCAGGTCAGCTAGTTCGGCGTTTTCGGTTCCGTCCGGCAGATTTGCTTCCAGTTCCATGCTTTCGAGGTAATAGAGCATGTGAGCCTCGTCCTGAAGCAGCTGGTTGAGCCGGTCGGCCTGCTGTTGGCTGAGCGGCGGGTTATCGAGCTGCTGATCGATGATCGCCCTCAGTTCGGATCGTTCGTGTTGACTCATGCGGGTTGTTGGCTGTGTTGTTTTTCGATGCAGAAACGTAGACTTTGACGAATACGAGACATGGCTTTATGAATGCTGTTGGGCTTTTGCATGGTCGTTTTCGCAAGCTCGGTGAGCGAAGCATTTTCCATGTACTGCAGGCGCAGCAGCAGGCGTTCCTTGGTGCCGAGTTTCTGGATGCAGCGGTGCAGGTGGCTGAGCCGCTCGTCATCTCCGTTGAAATACGTGGCGGCGGCATGGGAGATCTTCTCGACCAGTGCGTCAGAGAGATCAACGTGGTTGCGGCGTTGGCGGTCGCGGATATGGGATTTGACACGGAAGTAGGCGATTTGGAATGCCCAAGCCTTGAAATTACTGCCGCGATCGAACTTGTCGAGGTGGGTGAGGATGTAGGTGTTGGTTTCCTGAAGAATATCATCGGCGTCCTGGCTATTGCTGAGCATGGAGAGGATGTAGCCTTTGAGCCTACTTTGAGCCTGGGCAAGAAGCCATGCAGGGTCCTCGGTGTCGACAACCTGGATGGTTGTTTTTTTTTCGGGGCGTGGAGAGCTGAATGGTTGTTCAGGCATGATGGAAGTTTCTGAGATTAGTAAGGTCTGAGTCTAGTGTGCGAACCGAGTGGCGACAAGACGATAGAGGTGAAGACCCAAACGTTGTAAAACCTGACGATAAAAATCGACTTTAATTGCCATGATAGACTAGCGTAGAGACTTCAACAAACCAGAGCAGCCATTGTAACCCTGCGGACAGGGGCTTGCCCTCACCCGCAGGAGCTACTATTTAACTTACTCTTCAGAACTTCTCTAGAGAGAGAACTAAAGTTCTTCTAATTTTTCACGGAAGGCAGCTGTCTTACGCTCTAAAGCTTCAGCCGGAGAATAGAGCTTATCGGCAGTGGAAAACTTCCAGACTGTGCCGGGCACAACTTTACCGTCTTTGCGCTTTGTATCGATACGCCAGAAGTAGGAGCTGTTTGCCTTAATTGGAGCTTTGAACTTGTAAACAGAACCTTTCAGAGTTGCAGTTGGCTCACATGTTTTTAGCTCATCTTCAGATTCTGCAATGTAAACCTTCTGATTCGCGGCATTGGCACAGGGAACCCAGCTCAGTTCCTGTTCGTCAAATGCGGCTTGTCCGGGAAACGGTGTCAGGAATTCAGGAACTCCACCATCCATTAGGGTCTTGATGTCCTTCTGCTCCAGCACTCCACTGTATACTCTAAAGTCATCAATAGCACCATTCAGGTTGACAAAGAACATGTCGCCCATCCCCTTGGTAGTTGGGGATCCAATGCGCGGTGAAAAGTTGGTTCGAGGAGCGGAACCAGCCATCTCGCCATCTATATAAACCTTGGCGTCCTTTTTACCCAATACCAAGGCATAGTGGTGCCACTCACCTGCGGAGGGTATTGGGAAGTCAATTCGACCTTCGCCCTGGGTGTCCGGGTTCACAAACTTATCACTGAACTTCATCATGTTTTTTCTGAAATCAAAATCGAAACCATCACTGACGCCCCATACCCGAACAAACTTGGGGCCACACGGCATTTTCCAGGTCGGTGCATAAAACCAGTAACTGAGCGTTTTATATGCGCTTCCATCTCTGTTGATGTCATGAAATAGGCGATATCGATCATTAATCTTAACGGCATTACCAAACTTTCCTTTTAGATTTTCAAACGATTTATCAACAGGAGTCATATCCAAACCACCGACAAAAAGCCCTTCACTCTTGCTCAATTCCACAACGAGTTCAACTTTCGGCCCTTTGACACCATTCATACGATTCCGCATCATCGGTAGTGGATGAAAGTAAGTCGTCAACCTATCAGCCTCCTTGAGGGCAGCCTGAAACTTGGGATCAGACATTTTCTTCGACAAGTCCAGACGAAATATGCTGAACTGGTCACCATATGGGCCTCTAGCGATCGGCTCGTTCTTAAGTTCAATATCACTATTGACGCTCATGGCACCAAGCTCTTTTCCATCCACACGCAAAGCGATGCGATGAAGCTTGAGTTTCGGATGCTTCTTAATTTCCCTTCTACTTTGCACGTTGCTGTATGGCCAGCGATAGAGACTAATATCGTAAACCCCGTCAGGGCAATTGAGAAATGCCTGACCGGTTATATCAAAGCTGAACTCTTTATTGGAATATGGAGCCAAAGCCGCTTTTTCATCATAATGCGTAGTTTTAACCCTGTCATTTGGGTTCACAATATTGCCTTTCCCAGAGAACCAATTATAAACAGAAACGATGAAGCCATCAAAATACCGTTTTCTTGCCCTATAAACATCCCAACAAGCTACAAACGGCTTTGTTCTAAAACCTTCCCCCCAGGGAAGTCCGAGACGACTCCTTTTTGATACTGGTATGACATGGTTGAAAAGAGGATCCAGTTCATAGAGTTCGTCGACATCATCAAAACTGAGGTAACTGATAAGTGTCCGTGTCTGACCCGTTTTAACGTTTACACGAATATTACCGTAAGCCATGCGGCCGGCACTGTCGACGATGCAGTAAGTGAATCGATCCTTACCGGTATAATCCGCCTTAGGTGTATAGCGCAGAGCATCACGACCATTTTTTCCACCTTGAGGAACAAATGTGATGGTTCCCCCGTGAATACTTGTCTTATCAAAATCGGCAATCGCAATATCATCACCATTGACATCAAAGTCGTTAGATAAGCAATCGATGACTGTATCCTTATTTACCCTGCCTTCAAGGTCATCCATCATGGCATAAGGCAGAATGGGAAGCGTTGGAAGAGGCCGGTAGTTGTCATGCATACTCCATTCAGGGTTCTCCCTCTGAAGTAAACGGCTTCTCTTGTGGTTGTTCACAGCGACTACACCGAAAGAGTGACACGCTTGCGCCCAAGCAGGGGTGCTGAGTGGGCCCAGAAGATCGGTCTCCACACCCATACCACAATTATCGCCTCCCCAACCAAGCCAATGACCAAATTCATGGTTCCAGTTGCTAATCGCACATGAGATCCACTGGTCCGTTTTACGCTTTTTGAGTCCGTTGGCAGCACCACCGCCTGCATACTTAAGTAGGATGCTTCCGTCTGCAGGTTTCAGCCCGTTTAGGAATCGGGTTGTTTGCTCGTCGGTGTAAATAACGCCTTCGTCGCCTTTATGGTTAGGGTCTCGATAGCCAGAAGGGATAACGACATTGCTTATCTGCAGTGATTCGAAGCCACATCTCAATGACATAAGGTCGAAGTTGTTTGCTGCGTGCTCGCAGTGCGCCACGATTTTTCGATAGCCATCTAGATTGTTTAATCTCTTCTCGTTTTTGCTATTGAAGAAGTCGGCGCGTATGACGACCCCGGTATCAACAGTAGCAATCTTTTTATAGAAAGCCTCATTCGTCGGTATACCAGATGAAAATGAGGCACCCGGATAAGGAGTAGCGAATTCGAACTTCGGTTTTCCAGATACAAAAGTGAAGTCCTTGCCGCCGTCAAAGTTTTCGGCCCCCTTTTCCTGTACGACATTTAGACGGTTATCAATCAGCGAGCTCCCTTTCGGCTTGTCGGCAGAATATGGACCAGGAGCGATACCGCCTTTGCTGCCCCATCCTTTTGAGGAAATAGCACGTTGAATCGAAATCCTCATCGTTCCGTCATGCAGCAAGGTTGCCGCGACCATGGTATCTGGCAGCGCTTCAACCCATCCTTTATAAGTACGAATCGGGCCTGGGTCGAAATCTTTGACTGCCTTTCCCTTGCTAGCGTATCGTGTTGTGAAATCAGCTCTACGGGCTGATGTTCTCACAAGGAAGGCTGTGAGAGGCTTGCCTCCCGGATCTTTGAATTGAACACGTAAGTGCTGCGGTGGACTTTCTGGGTCTACAACTGCGGATGTTTCAATTGCTGAGGCTTTCCTAAAAAACTCAGCTCCGTTGAGGTTTTCGTGATTTTCATCAGCAAAAGCGGTTGTGTGGCTGATCGCTATTCCGCTGAGAAGTAGGTGAATTGCGCTTCGTGTCTTGAAGCACTTGGACATGAATGAACTTGTGCGTTCGAGTGTGTCTTCTGGTCTCATAAGGTGATTAAGGTTACTCTCAGTCTCTCTTGCGGGAGGTGTCAGCTTGTGCAAGCGCAGTTACTGAGAGGAATTTTTTTGGGGGCGGGGTATTCGGACACCGCCAAAACTTCACATATTTGCGCATCATGCGCGTAAACATGTGTTGTGGCTTGTGAAGACCAAGTTGGCTTAAAACCTGACGATAAAAAAAGTCGACTTTATGTGTCAGGTTCGAGCGGCGTATGGACTTCAAAGGCGATCTCGGTTTTTTGGGAGGCAAGGATAAATGCAAATAAGCAAGATGGGGGGCGACCCCCAGCCTCAAACTCTTAGCTTCCGAGTAGCAGAACCCACAGCAACACCAACAAGTTTCAGATCATTCCAAACAAAAGTGCGAAAGATTCTGAACACTACCGCGTCAGGAAATGGCGGTTTGCGGTCTAATAGAGAACAGAACACTATCTTTACTTACCCCCTTATCACCCCATGAAAGCCTTTCAGAACACCTCACTCAAAAGCAAATTCCTAGCAGTCAGTATAAGCGCTTATTTCTCAGCATAAGCTCATTGACCACCTACTCAATTCTAAGTTCAGGATCCTCTCTTTATGTTTACGAAAACACTTCATCTCATCGGTTTGGCATTGCTCTACCCTAGCATTGCTAGTTACGTCACGGCGGCTCCAAGTTCTCCTCGACCTGCACTCGAAAAGCCCAACGTCATTATCTTCTTTCTCGATGACAGTGGCTATGGCGACATCAGCCACAATGGCAATCCGACAATTCACACTCCCAACATCGATCGCCTTGCCCAAGAAGGCAAAAGCTTCACCCAATTTTACGTCGGTACCGCGGCCTGTAGCGCCTCCCGCTACGCCCTGCTCACCGGACGAGTTCCTGGCCGTTCAGGCTTGGGGTCTTGGGTGATCGGGCCTGGCAGTGCACGCCACATTCACACCAAGGAAGTCACCCTTGCTGAAGGGTTAAAAAGCGCTGGCTACAAAACGGGAATGTTCGGTAAGTGGCATTTGGGCAGCCCCAACGAAAAGAATGACATGAGTACAGATACTCTGCCGCTCGCTCATGGCTTTGATGAATGGGTTGGCACCAATGTTTCCCATGATTACGGCAATGCGCAACTACTTCAGAGTGACATCAATGGCAATACGCCCATCAAAGGATATTCCCGCCTAGCCAAGGATTTACCCTCCGACTTAAAAGCCTCCGAATCGCTCACTGGGCGCTATACCGATGCTGCAGTCAAATTCATCCAAGCCAACAAAGAAAAGCCATTTTTCGCCTATATCGCTCACAACCAACCCCACCTGGGTCTTTACGCCAGCGACAAATTTAAAGGCAAATCCAAACGTGGCTTGCTCGGTGACGTTATGGCCGAAGTCGACGATTCCGTCGCTCGCGTAATGAAGACATTGAAAGACGCAGGCATTGACAAAAATACTCTGGTCATCTTTTCGTCCGACAATGGACCTTGGTTGATGTTCAGAAACACCAAGCAACACGGCAAGTACGGCGAAGCACGTATGCACATCGGCTATGCTCATCCCTTCCGTGACGGCAAAGGCGCAGCTTCCTGGGAAGGAGGATTTCGCGTCCCCGGTATTTTTCACTGGCCGGGTGTAATTGAGCCTAAGCGCGAACTTGAAGCTGCCAGTACTCTGGATATTCTTCCGACCCTATTCAAGATTTGCGGTGCAAGTGTTCCTACAGATCGCAGCATCGACGGCCGCGACATTCGCCCGCTGCTTTCGAGCAAGCTTAGTGACAATAAGGATGTGGCTCCATTCAAGTTCATCTATTCCTACTCCGACAACAAACCCGCCGCCATCCGTCAGGGGCCATGGAAATTACATGTCCGCACCGGATCGCAGCTGCGCGACAACTACGGTTTCAAGGCCGATCGTGAAACTCCTTTGCTCTTTCAAGTTGAAGAGGATCTTGGCGAGCGTATCGACCGCGCGGAGGAGCAACCAGAACTCGCAAAAAAAATGCTCAAAGAACTCGAAAAGCATGAAGCTCAGGTCAAAAAAGAAGGCACTTACTGGGATCAACCCAAACGCTAGTGATCCGTTAGGACTGCTGAAATGAACGAATCAAATTCTGAGAGGATGAATGAGATGCACAAAAAAGGCTAAGAGGACAAGTTTGTCTATTACGTTCCTCTTTTCCAAACCGAGAGAAATAGGAACGGGCACCGTCTACACCTGTCTCTTCCGACATACATTATTTTTTGTCTCATACTTCAGTGCTGGATAGCCCGGGAGCAAGCCGAATATCGTGTTAATCATGGCCGACGACATTGGTGTCGAATGTTTTTCCAGCTATGGCGGCAAAGATACCAAGACGACCAATCTTGACACATTGGCGTTAAGTGGTCTGCGTTTCACGCATTGCCATGCGCAGCCATCATGCACACCTTCGCGGGTACAGGTCATGAGCGGGCGCTACAACAGTCGCAACTATCAGGGTTTCGGCTGGCTTGACCCGAAGGAAGTAACCGTCGCCAATCTGCTCAAAAAGGAAGGATATTCCACCTGTATCGCCGGCAAATGGCAGCTTCTTCGACATCACTAAGACAATCTGGAAAAGAAGTCGTTAAAGCAGCTAACAGCCGTGCAGGAAACTATCAAAATTAAACTCCAGATAGCTCTGTAAGGCTACCTCCACAAACAGCTCTAAAGCCGACAAGCTCCTTTACCTTCTTCGGATATTGCTTGGTAATGTTCAGCCACTTACTGATACTTTTTTCAGATTTTACAGTTCGAGCTGCCCCATTTTTATGGTGAACGATCCATTTATAATCTCCGCGGCGAACTACGAATTTACCTCTATCAAACTTTCGCATATCTATAGCATCATGTGGAGTCCCACTGTTATTATTTGTTAGGTGTGGAAATAGATTTACACCGTCAAGAGGCCTATCCTCTATACTGCGTAAGGAACTCGGAAACCAACTTCTCATACATCAAATTTACCTTCTCTGTAGGGGGCGTTATCAAGGGAGTTCTTGTGTTCAGGGCCTCCGTTGCCTGATAAGAAATACTATTACCTGCGAATGCCAGGCGTCTAACAAGCCCATGTCATCATCGTCAGCACTGACCATGGTAGCATGGGGATGCGTTTAGGGACCGCAATATCTGTGAATCTCGTTAGATATTTCTCTGTAGCTTGTAGAGGTTCATGAGGACCATTGTATGGTTGGAGTAGAATGACGTGCTACCATTGAAACCGACATCGGCATACCCCAAATCATCGCACATGATTACAATTACATTAGGTTTTGTTCTGTTAGCATATGCCAGCCCTATGTTTAAGAGTGTCTCAGATAGTGTTAGTAGATATTTTTTCACAGTAAAAGATGCACTTCTTCCCTCGAAAGATTGACGGTAAATGATCAATCTTTCACAACATTTACTTCTTTGACACACTTTCCGCTTTTGCTAGCGGCACCTTGTACCCAGGCTTCCACCAGCTTTTTCCGGTCACATAGAGGTTATGCTTGCGGGAATTTATCCCCAAGAGATAAATGGTGCTTAAATAGCGAGAGCCACCTCTCCTGTACATGTAGAGAGAGTTTTCACCGGGCCTACGACTCATCTGCAACAGCCAGACGTGGGCACGCATTGCCTCCGAAAGAGCATCTTCATCGGCTCCCCCTAATGCTAGGAATCCCCAGAACATCCCCATCTTGGGCAGACCATGTACATGGGCGAGATGTTTAAAGCGATCCTTTTCATTTCCTAGTTCATGTCGGGTATATCGGATCAACTCATCGGCGTATTTGTCATCCCCCAATAGTCTAGCAGCTATTGCCGTGAGGGCCGTCCTTGCGGCTGAGCCGGCCTTCTGAGTTCCATTGTACCTGTAATCAAGCTTTTTTCCCTCGGCATAGGTTGAGACCCCATCATATCGAATGTATCCATGTTCAGTAGCGTTTCTTAAAAACGCCAGCGATTTCTCAATACGCGTATCATCTACTTTGACACCACATTTTTTAATCAGCGCAAAAGACAGCAAGGTGTTAGCACAAGTGATATTCATTCCCGAACTATTATAATCTCCTCCCCGACATTTATGTCCCGAACCGTAATAAGCATGTTGCCCAGCTGCAAGGATCTTGTAGAGCCTTTCGATTCCTACTTTTACCCTTTCATCTTTTGTTCTCAAATAATATTCACAAAGTACTATCGCCGATGAAGTATGCGTCCAGGTACAGCAATTCGTTCCAGGGCATGTGTCACTTTCCGGGACCAGCTTCATGATATGCTTGCCGACCAGTTTGTCATATTTTGCCTCCCCCATAGAAAGCAGGCCGAGTAAAGTATAACTCCGGAAATACTGGGGATTAAAGGGACTTTCCACACCTTCCACGTCTTCGGCCAGATACTTAGCAAGGCTCTGTGCATAGGCTGCACTCTTAGTACAGTTGAATGGCATCGTCTTTGAAAACCCTCCCACCTTAGACATCTTTAAAGCCACGCTCATCGCTTTTCCATGAATAGAAGTTTCGAAAGCAGTCTGCTCTTTTGAAATTGGACGTCTAATATTAAATATGGCTGAACCTGTTGTTTCAGCTTTCTCTATGGCATTGCCAATATACTTGTCCATAAGCTCAGGGTTGAAAGACTTACCTTCTTCGGGGATGTCTTTGAACAACTGACCTTCTACGCCCAAGATAACATCTCCAAGCTTCAGTTCAGATTTTGCTGCAGGTGAACCAGGTTTTATTGCCGCCACAACATACCCAGGCTTTCTATACCGGCTCACGTAACTATAGAGACCTTTAAATCCTGGCTTTAACTCATCTGGGTTGACAAAATAATTGAAGGAAAATCCTGTAACACTTACAGACTCAGGACCCTTACAGCCTTCTGCTAAAATCTCATTGTTCTCCTTGGCTAATCGAAGCTTACGCAATCTCATAGACTCAGCATAGGGTGCAATGAGCTCCTCAATGGCGATAGTATTCATCAGCCCGTTTCCAAAACCATGAGAGGTATATTCGATGCACAACAATAAGAGTCGCTCTCTGGGATCCTTCATGGCTCTCATCATCTGCACGAGAATAACCCCGCGGTTACCTGAATATGCTTCTTTAACTGCGATCGCTTTCGCTATATCATTTTCATGATCCACTTTTTCCGCCTCAGCTTCACTAAGCTCATGCGCTTTTTTCATAAGCGTTCCTTTCAAGCGAACATACTGTTTCCAAGTTTTTTCCGGGACATAGATACACCCCCACTTTTGCTGCGCTGCAATCCCCCTTTGAGAAGGAGCCTTCTGAAGAAGGTCTTTCAGGTCACCCTCCACTAAGGGTAACATTTTTTTGATAAACTCCTGATTGATATCAGCTTTGAAAACAATATCAAGCAGCTCACTTTCTGAGAGATTTTTCGTTGATTGCTCTTTAGCCTGCAAATGATTAGTCAACATGAGAGTGAGTATCATTACCCAAAGTTGCAAAAATGATCTTTTAAAGTTCAACCCCATTTTCATCCGATATTTCCAACTGCCAGTGTTTTTCTGTGACTCCATTGCTTACTCCTTTTTTTAGTTTGAACCTGTATTCAACTTGCATCTCGAAAAATGAGACCTCCCTTGAAGTCCAGACGCAGCGCCAACCTGACACATAAAGCCGTTTTTTTATCGTCAGCTTTTTTAGTCGTTTTGTTTGTCACCTGAAACAACATGTGTTTGTGCGCAAATAGGTGGAGGTTCCTCCAGAGGTGAAGAGAGAAGTTATCGATTGCTTCCAAACCCAATTGTCTGGAGCAAAACCTACCGGCCTTGAGCTTCTCGGAGAGACCCAAGAATGCTTCCTAGACGAGTGAGCAGGTGTTTGTTCCAAGGAGTAACAATTTTAGCCGTGCTCAGCCCGTCCCCCTGTGGTTGTTACGCTACCCACTACGCCGACAGCTAGTCCGGATGGCCGTTCAAAGTCACCGTTGACCAGAACGACGGCCGTAGGCCTGTCGGCGAACTCGTTCGGTTCATGCTCAAAGGCAAACAAGCTTCTGAGGTCCGCGTCTTTGACCCGGCAACAAACAGGAGTGTGCCCAAAGAACGACCTCTACCAGTTTTACAATCCCTGCCGACATCCACGGCAAACACCGTGTAGAAATCGGCGATGGTAACGGCACATGGTTGATCAGCGTACGTCAAAGCAAAAACCATCAGTGTTGGTCAGCCACAGGAATATGCCCGTTCTGATGAACATTCAGGGACCGTCAAGGTGTTGAAGAAACCACCTCAATAACAATCAAATCAGATCATCAGAAACAAAAGTGGGACAGTTTTTTTAACTATCTCGTCATGAAATGGCGGTTTGCGGTCTAAGAATATACTGAACACATTTTTTGTGAGGGCGGCACAAACACAAAACACAGACACAATGAGAAATGAAAAATTTGAGGGCGGCAGGGCGCAGGGTTTTGCCTTAGTGGCGACCATTAGCGTGATGGTGCTTTTGGTTATGATCGCTCTGGCGATCTTGAGTCTTTCGACGGTGGAGCTACGCTCTTCGAAGCATGGGTGGGCGATGTTGGAAGCCCGAGCGAATGCTCGTATGGCATTGATGGTGGCTTTGGGTGAACTTCAAGAATCAGTTGGGCCCGACCAGCGGGTTACCGCTTCCGCAGACATTCACGAAGCTCGATCAGCTGATAAAAAGCACATCACCGGTGTCTGGACCACAGAGAACTGGGAGCCCACATCACCCAACAACAAAGAGTTCGTAAAGTGGCTGGCCACCATCCCGACCTCAACAACTCCCACTTTGGAAGATGTCGAGACACCACTTGCTCCATTCGATGTTCCGGGCTCGGAACTTATTACCATTGTTGGCAAAGGTTCGGTCGGTGAGGATGCTCAAGCTGAAGACTTGGTTCAGGTGGCTACGGTTCCGATTACCGACAATGGAAGGCAAACGGGCAGCTATGCCTATTGGGTTGCTGATGATTCGATCAAGGCCAGTTATGCGATCTCTGAAGAAAATACTCCTGAGGCATGGGAGAAAGCCGCTAGAACCACCACTCCATATAGAACAGGAATGGAGGTCGCCGATTCTGTCCTCTTTGAGAACTATCCAGAGGTGGCGAAAACAAATAAAATCAATACTCCTAGCAAACAAACCATCGATCTTAACCACCCAGTAGATACCCCGGACGATAGCCCAGCAAAAAAATACTTCCATGATTTCACCAGCCACTCCATTTCGCTCCTGACCAACACGAGGGATGGTGGTCTTAAGCATGACCTTTCCACGGCATTTGAATATGACCTGGCTGAGTTCAACGAACTCACAGAATATCACAATTCTATCGAGAAAAATTTCACAGGCAACTATGCCCGTTATGGATTTAATTCTACCCCAGAGCTTTATCCTCAGAATCATTCCCTGGGTTATCTTTTTGAGGTTCCTGTCACGGGAACAAATAATGTTCTCAGGGGGCCGACTTGGGATCTCCTTCGAAACCATTACCGACTCTACAAAAAAGAATGGGATGATTTTGGGTGGGCTCGCAGTTTCAATGCAAGTGACGATGACCATTTTAAAGCTAGAGGCTCCCTGCCTCTCAGCTACGCTCAAACAATCGGGACTTCACATGATCATTTAGGACGAGAGTATGGCTACCGAACGAGCCCCGGTGGCATGTATGTGGACCACAGATCGGATCATGGCTTCAGGGCAGCCTGCGCAGTGCCCATTCGTTCGGATTATGACTGGAGAACTGCTCTGATTCGTCCAACTGCGGCACGTGTTGCACCAACGATAACCAGAGTCACCTTTGTTGTCGGAGCTCGGAAAAAATCCACAGGTCGAGCTGCTCCAAACGACTGGAAACTCGCCTTTTCTCTCGACCCCTACATCACCATTCATAACCCATACAACCGGCCAATCGAATTTGAATCGATAGGTATGTATGGCTCCAAGCTTAGTCCTTTTTTTATCAATTACGAATACTATGACACCAAGGGTAACTTAAGATCTGGAGACGGGAAGCTTACAACATATTGGAATTCCCATTCAGCACTTGCATACAGATTGCTCCCACCCTCCGGTGGAACCTTTGTTCTCGCCCCCGGTGAAATTAAGGTGCTGTCACCAACGCCAACTGGGGGATCCGAGCAAGAGATCAAATATAGTGGTGCGAGCCATAACTTCATTGAGGCAACTCTCGACTATGGAGAAGATTCAGGCTTATTTTCCTATTTCAACGCAAATATTACGGCACAGAACAACTCAGACATAAAGCTGCGCCTATGGAGTAGAGCTAGAGGTGAACATGATGCTTTCAATTTTTCTCTTCTTTCCAGCAAGAGACCGGACGGTTCGGCCGCAGACTTGCTTACGGAAACCCCGTTTCCTAATATGCCTTCCCGGGTCAACGTTGAAGACGAAGACCATATCACACGTGTGACCATTGTCTCTGAGAAATCCAGCGAGACAAAAACGTTTAACGTCAATTCTTTGCCTCAGCTCGGTGAAGCTGGATTCTATGTTGGAGCATATGACCTTTCCATGAAAGGCGGCACTGAAGATGCTCCGGTCTTCCATCACTTCAGCCCGCGAGGACAGGTCTATGACTACCGTAACTATGATGGATCAAACGAGATTGCACCTTCATGGAAGGTGGAAATAAAAACAGTCACGGATGTAAGTGATCTCAATTTGGTCATGGACCCTGAAGGTCACGGGTCATGGGGAGGAGGTGCTACAAGTAAGGTGGTGCTCTACGAACTGCCCCGTGCGCCTCTCACAGCGCTCTCTTCCTTATCTCATGCTGATATTTCCCTCGTCCCTGAGGATGGGACTTCACAGATTGGCAACTCATTCCTCCCTGCAGGATTCAGAGAATCTTCGAAATTATTTTATAAACGTCCTATTGAGGGGGAGTTTAATCCAAGTCGGTCTTTGATGCACACTCTCACTGATTACTCCTGGGCCTCTAATGAAATGCTCTGGGATCAATATTTTTTCTCCAGCATCAATTGGGGCGACTCCCACCTAGCCTACGCATCAGGAAAACAGCCTTTCGAAGATCAAGACGCTGCAGTGGAAAGTCTCATCGACAGTGCTACGCCATCCCCCCTCATCAACTCACGTATTCAGTACGTGGAAAGGCAGGTGGACCTAAGTACACTTAAGCAGGAGCTTAAAGATTATGACAAAATAGCAGCCCACCTTATCTGTGAGGGTGGCTTTAACGTCAATTCTACCTCGGTAGAAGCATGGAAAGCCGTCCTTGGTGGCCACAATGAACTTGATGTTCAGTACCTCACGAAGAGTGGGGAAATCCGCTCTGAGTCCAATGGTGGAATTCCTTTTTCCCGCTTTCAGCTGCCTGCAGGCTCCAAGAGCGATATAGCGGATAAGTCAGGTGTGGACGCCGAGTGGAGTGGTTACAGAACGCTTAATGCAACTGAGATTACTGAGTTGGCTGAATCCGTTGTAAAACAGGTCAAGCTCCGCGGCCCTTTCATGGGACTTTCAGATTTTGTTAATCGCAGGCTCGCTCCAATCTCAGGGGTTTCTGCCGATGTTGATAAGCTTGGAGCTCTCCAGATGGCAATTGAGGCTGCCGGTATCAATGACAGTCTTCGCAACGCGGTTTCTATTCCGAATATTGAAAATTCATCCATCAATACAGGAGAAAATATCAAGGCGATTAGCACTCTAACGGGAGCCCCAGGTTATCTCATGCAGTCCGATGTACTCAACTCAATTGGTAGTATCCTCCGTACCCGATCGGATACATTTACAATCAGAGCCTATGGTGAGGCTCGCGGACCTAACAATGAAATCATGGCCACAGCCTGGTGTGAAGCGACTGTGCAGAGAACTCCCGACTGGCTTGATGCATCGAACGAGCCGTTCAAGCAGCTCAAGAAAGATTACCACCTCGATCTTTCATCTTCTACCACTTTGGACAAGTGGGAAGCGAACTCTGCGGTAAGTTCAATTAACAAGAAGTTTGGAAGAAAACTGAAGATGACCTCTTTCAGGTGGCTTTCACCCCAAGAAATTTAAACCGATCCTCATATTATGATTCGTCATCTATACCTATTTGCACTCGTTTCTTCCTTCCTTACGTGTTTGGCACTTGGTCAATCTTCAAAGCTTGGAAAGACATTCTACATTGCTTGTTGGAGCGAGTGGGGTGATGAGTCCGTGTACATTGAAAGTGTACAAAAAGACAGCCGGAAGAAGAGCATGGTAGAAGTGGGAATCCATCCTATGAGCTATTCCTCGCCATACGGGTATGTCTCTGGGAAGCCCATCAAACTATACAAGAAAACAGGCGATCCAGAAAAGCCTTTCCAGGTTATTAAAAGCCTTGTTATCCCCAGTAAGGTAAAAAAGCCATTGGTAATGATGGTTAAGGGAAAAACACAGTGGAATTACCAAGTCTATGACATCCACCCATCTGTTTTTCCCTACGGCTCGTACAAGATGGTCAATTTCACATCGAAAGATATCTACGTTAAAATGGGAGAAAAGAAATTGAGTTTAAAACCTAAACAGGCTCGGTCCGTTGTGTTTTCTATCAATAGTGTAAAGAAAGCCATTCATTGTCAGTCGTGGCACAATGAAAATGGCGAAATGATTAGAGTCTATTCGAATATGTTTATGAACAGATCTAGCAAACGCTCATTGATGTTTTTCTATACGACTGTGGACTCGCGCGGTGAGGCCGTTGTGAGGACAAAGAGTTTGGTGGATTTCAAACCAAGTTGAATCAACCGGAGCTTCCGGGCGCTTTTGAGAGCTGAAGATCGAAAAAACGTAGAGTTCATCATCAAGCCAGATCGTTCCGAGAAATAAAAGGAGTAACAGAAATTCTTAGGACCCATACTTTCTGAGAAACAATGCATGCGAATGTATGTGCATGGGCTGTATTTACCATTATGCATGGTGTTAGGTGGGTCTTCTCTATAAATAGCTCGCGATGTTAGAGCCGAACCCTTTACTGAGCGGGAGGTACGCATGTTGACGGTATTTTCTTGGGGGAAAGGTTTTGTGGGAGGAGCTAAGTGGGTGATAATGTGGGTGGCATTTCTAGCACTATGCACTTTACGTTTTGTTTGTGACTTCAACTAATGGGAGTTTTCTATGGGATTGCGTGCATGATTGAGATTGTTGATTAGGTATCTCATTGAAGCTAAGTTGTGTCTATTTTTTGATGGATGGAGTGTGTGGGGAGAATCTGCTACCCTTTAGGTGGTAGTCTTGATGGATCTTGAGACTTGGCTATGGAGTGATGGTGGTGTCATTGTGTTACCAGTCGGCCATTAGGCGCTGGACAATAAACCCTGTTGAAGAATGAAGTTAAGAGAGAAAATTTGGAATAGTGCTGTAGCGCTGGGAATGGTGGCGAGCTGTGTTGCCTCATCGATTGGGATTAACTTTGTAGAGTCGAGTTCGCATGCGAGTCAGTTTCTGAAATCAGACACGGAGGCGGGCGTTGTGTTGCAAAGTGCTTGGAATCATTATCGAGCGGACCAAGCCGGTAAGAAGGTGGCTTTGGTGGATAATGAGGGCAAGGAATTGGAGGGGGCTGAAGTCGTTGTGAAGGCAGATAAATTTTGGGGGGACTCATCCGCTGAAGAAGTGGCGTCGAAGGGGAATGGGGATGCTCAATTGAGGAGGGGGTATATTGACGACAGTGTAGAGGAGACAGTTTCGATTAGGGTGAGCGACATCCCTTATAAGAGTTATCGTGTATTGATTTATTTTTCGAGCGACACGAATGGTGGTGCTTACTTGCCGGTGCGTGTGAATGGGAAGAAGTTTGCTACTGAGGGAGAGAAGAAGACATATGGATCGGACCAGAGATGGGCAAAGTCGAACTATCTTGAAGTGAAAGGATTGAAGGGGACACTTTCGATCAAGGTGCCTAAGAGGGAGGAGAGGGAGATGGAAAACCGCGGGACAATTGCTGCCGTGCAGATCATTGAGGAGAAATGATGCGTGCGATGCTAGTTTTAGGGGCCCTTTCTGTGGGGTTGTGCGGCCAAGAGAAGGTTCTCAGTGTCAACTTTCTAAGGGCTGGGGAAGTGAAGCAGTTGATGAGTGCTCATGTGGAGGCTGGAGTCGTCTCGGCCAAGCATTGGAATCATACCAATGGCGCAGCGAGTGGCAAGCGGGTCGGATTGCAGGATTCTCATGGAGAGCGCCAAGCAAAGGTTTCAATAGGTTGGAAATCGGCGAATACTTGGGGAGATGGGTCTGCTGGAGCAGATGCGGCAAGGGGGATAGGCGATGCTAAATTACGATTGGGCTATTTGGATGATAGCCACAGGCAAGCCATTGAAATCACAATGGACGGGCTACCCTACCGAAGTTACGAGTTGATACTTTATTTTTCCTCAGATGTGGATGGTGGGCATTTCCTACCGGCACGTGTGAATGGGAAACTGTATGAGACAAGTGGGGAAAAGAGCGTGTACGGAGAGGGTCCGAGATGGTCGGAGGCCAATGTTCTGCGGGTGAAGGGCTTGTCGGGACCACTCGTGGTAGAGGTGGCTCGGCGAGATGCGACGCATCAGGAGAAGCGTGGCTCGGTAGCTGCATTGCAGGTTGTGGAGGAGCGGAAAACGCACCAGAAGCTGGCATCAGAGGTTCAAGCTACGCGCCCGGTTTTGATTGGGATTGGTGGTGTGACTCTGGGGTTATGTGGGCAATAGGGAGAGGTTTTATTGCTTCTTGCGGAAGTGGCTTGGGGGAACACCGGTTTTCTCTTTGAAAGTTCGGCTGAATGCTTGGAGGGAAGTGAAACCTGCTTGGTCAGCAATTTCAGAGACAGCAAGCTTGGTATTCGCGAGGAGGGAGAGGGCCGTGTGGATCTTGTAGTTGAGGATATATTTTCCGAGTGAGACGCCGGCAGAGTCTCTAAAGACGGCTCGCATACGAGACTCCGAGAGTTTGAAGTTGTCAGCAATGGTGCTGATCGTGAGTTCCGTGTTTGGGGTTTCAATGAGGACTCTGTTGACCTTACTGACGATGTCGTCCGTGATAATATTGTAGGGCGCTGAGTGGTCGATGGCTGCTTGCTTGAGCCGCACAAGGGTGGTGAGGACGAGAGCTTGGAGCTCATCGGTAGCGTGTGGTTTACCATCTTCATTGAGAAAGGCTGCGAGAGCTTGCGAGAGGCTCTCTAGGGCCGCTTCATTGACTGGGATCACTTTATTCCGCAGTGGTTCGATGTAGGATGGGCGCTCTAGTTCGAAGGTGCAAAAGAGCCAATTGAGTTTTGGAGATTCGAGGTTACTGAAGTGGTGAAATTGGTGAGGGGGAATGACGAGCGCTTGTCGAGGGCGTAGTTCGACTTCAAGGTGATCGAGGTGGATATAGGCAGCGGTTTCGAGGTTAAAGACAGCGACAATGCGGTGGTGGGAGCGATTCTTGATGCTTTCTTGCTGGAGAACCTGCTTACTCGTGCGACGGAAGAAGAGAATATTTTGAGGGAGGCCCAAGAGTGAGTCACCGACTCCTCGGAGGTAATCGGTGGGGGTGGGGACATTCGTAGTGCGTAAATCGGCCATGTTTAGTCGGATACGTGAAACGGTGGGCGAATCTTCCCAATAGTTCAATCGGAATTGTTAAGTAAATTTTTAGGGGGTGCGATGGAGTCACCGTGGGTGAAGTCATCGGCGAGAATTTTCTTACCGATGGGGGTGAGGCCGTGGTTGATCCATTGTTGGAAGTGACGCAGGGTTTCTTCTAAGGGATAGACTTGGCGCACTGGCCTAGGGGTGAGGTAGTCGAGAATATCACTATCACAAACACAGGCGACAGAGAGGTCGTCAGGGATGCTGATTTGGTGGAGGTGGCAATAGCTGTAGAGTGAGAGCAAGTGTGTTTCATTTTCAACGATGACAGCTGTGGGTTGGAGGCGTGGGATTTGTCTTTGCCACATGGCCATCCAGCTTTCGGGAGTTTCATATTTCACACGCACCACGTAATCATGGCATCTACCGAGGAGGTGTTGTTCATTGAGGTGGTTTTTATAGACATTGGTGATGAGCTCTTTTTCCTCATCGATGCAATGCATCATTGCGCAGAGAATGCGTTGGTGGCCGATAGAGGTGAGTTTCTGGACCAGAGCTTCATAGCTCAGAGATTGTGCGGGGCCCGAGATTGAATAAGCTCCTTTCTTGGGAACCCAGCCACCGAGGAGGTAGGTTGGAAGAAGCTGGTTGGCTGCGTTGGACCATTCGGAGTGTGCATTGAGAATGACGAGGGCGTCGGCGGAATGGAGCTTGAGGAGGCGTTTCAGGTACTGTGTGGGGCGGATGTATTGCATGAAGTCCACAGCGACGGCTTGTGTATCTTCAAACTTTTTAGCCCAGAGGGTTTTGAGTCCGTCAAAGATTTTCTGAGTGGTGCGGTCGATGTCTTCCGCTTTATTGGATAGAATGAGTAAGCGGCGAGGGTGGGAGCGTTGTGGTTTTGGGTGGTGTTTCGCGTCGATAATTTTACGCGGTTTTCTCCCCTCAGGTGGAGCGATGAATCCTCTGTTCTCTATGTGAAGCAAGGCTTTTCGAACCGTCTTGTGGTTGACGTGATATTCTTTTGAGAGTGCGTTGACGCCGGGGAGGGTGTGTTGCCATTTTTTCGATTCGATCTGGCAAATGACGATGTTAGCAATTTGTTCCCAACGGTTTAGGATGGCATTTTTTTCGTCCATTTGATGATGTTGCCACAGATTTGAATGCTTTGAGAAGGAGGATATGCGCATGGGGAGTGGGGCGCTATATGGAAAGCTGAGAGTGGCTAAGGAGGGCAGCTGGTGAGACCCATACTGAGGTGGCACAAGGGTTGGTGACTCGCTCATACGAGTAGGCGGAGACGGTGGGCGTTCTTTTCATCATAGCGCATTCTTGGGTTTCAAGAGTGGGATCTGATGAAAGTCGCTCGGTGGGCTCAAGTGGGAGTCTAAGTGAAGTCTACTACCATATGGGGTAATAGCTTGAGCGGGAGGAACGTGTCAATGGGTAGCGCAGCTATGCTACGGCTGTTGGGTATTTGCATTGATCTGGGGTTGCTGGCGCAATGGGATCCAGAAGTAGTGCATATGTTCCTCGCTATAGCCTGGGTAGCTGTAGAAAAATTTAATTTGCGATGGTCTTCCCATGGCGGGTGTCCATTCGGGGCTCCATTCATCGCGGCTGGCATTATAGAATTCCCAGCGGATGTTATTGAAGTCTCTGACCATCTCGGTTTGGAAATAGATTGGGTCTTGTGAGTTTGCTTCGTCCTCGTATTGGTTAGAGGTTTCCATTGCGAGGCTGAGGAGTCCGTCTCGGTTGGTGCTGACGGCCATCCAGAGTTCTTTGGCGAGGTGTTGGCGTCCTTGGGCGGGGTATTGGGTATTGGGGTTCTGGATGTGGAGGGTTTGAAATTCTTGGTCGTTGATTTCGAGGGTGATTTCCGCGTCACTTGGGAGATTCGCAAACAAGCCTTGGAGGTAGTTATAAAATGCAGCTTGGTGTCGTGAATTGGATTGTGAGCTCAAGATGCTGCGTCCGAGGGTGACCGAGCTGGTGGTGATGGAGAAAATGACTGAAATGATGACTGCCAGAATCGACATGGCGAGGATCATTTCGAGCATGGTGAAGCCAGAGCGTGGACGTAAATCTGGGGTTTTCATTAGCGTCCTCCTTGGTTGGCACCATTGAACATGTTAGAGTAGTGCGTGGTGGTGAATGATTGCTCGGCCCGTTGTCCGTCATCGTCCCAATAGATGGTAACAGTGACTGAGTAGAGGTCATCGAGGATGTCTTGGTCTTGATTAACTGCCTCGAGTGGTTCTACGACTATTCTTGCATCAGTGAATTCATCGATCACGTAGGTTTCGTCGCGCTCGAAGTCGTTGCCTGAGCGGGGCGCTGTGATGACTTCTTTGAGGATGTTTTGGGCTTCTTGTTTAACCCATTGTTCTCGGACGATATCTTGACTGAGTTCGGCTGTGGTATGGAGGGCGATAACGATGCTCGTGACGGCAATGCCAAAAATGCTGAAGGCCAGCAGGGCCTCCAGTAGCATGAAACCATTTTTGGTTGTTGTGGGGTTATTCTTCATCGAGAATTTCGCCGGCGGTCAGTGGATGGAATGCCATTGTTTCGATGGCATTATCGTCTTCAAATTGGATTTCAAGGTTATCGCAAAGCCCGGATTGGGTGAAAGTCCAAATGAAGGGGGCTGAATTTTTTTTGAGAGTGAACCAGCCGTCGTCGGGTTGTTCCAAGATCGAGACTGAGACACCATCGGGGATGGCGATCGTTTGGGTGCGGCGAGAGGCGTCTTGGAGGTCGAGCTCTAGGTTGGAGTTTTCTGGCTGCACCCAGATCTCGCGGTTGGTCAGGATGATTGAGTAGGGACGTTCCTCTTGTTTTGCTTTGCGCAGAGTTTCTTTCGCAAGCACCTGCGTTTGTTGGGCTATTTGTTCCATAGCCTTATTGTCGTTATTGGCTATGAAAAGGACAGCAGAGCCTAATAAAACAGAAATAATGGCCAAGGTGACCATTATTTCTAAAAGAGTGAACCCTGAGCGGTTCGGGGTACATGTGGGCTTATTGCGCATCCTGCGAGCTGATGTCATCGTCACCACCTGGTTGGCCATCGGCGCCGTAGCTGATCAGTTCGTAGGTGGATGAATCTTTTGTGCCAGGCATCTTGTAGATGTATGGATTCCCCCATGGATCATCAGGAAGGGCTTTGAGTGTCTGGTCCCACCGTCTTGGTTTTGGAGCACTTGTGGGTTTGTTGATTAGTGCGTCCAAACCTTGTTCTGAAGTTGGATAGCGTCCGGCTAAATTTTTGTAGTTCATCAGGTGACCGGCGAGTGTCTGCATCTCACTTTCGGCTTTTTGAATTTTAGCACCACCTGAGAAATCTTTGGTGAGGGCGATAACGCCACCCACGAGGATGGCGATGATGGCCATGACCATCATCATTTCAAGGAGAGTAAAGCCGCCGCGGAGGCGAGGGTGTTTATGGGTAGGAGCACACTTCATAGGTGAATTCGTTAAGTTATTTAGTAGGCTTTGTCAAACTGTCGGCTTAGGAATTGCGGAATCTCATGGGGAGCAGTCGGGGATTGAGGACCTTCAGAAGCTGGATAGACAATTTATTTAGAGAGGTAGCGTTGGGCTTTACGTGAATTGTTTCTCTGATATGCGTTTTCGGCCAGTAATCGTGTCTTGAAGTATTATTTGAGTAAGTTAAGAAAAATCTGCAACTCACCGCCGCTAGCTCGGTTGAAACCCAGTGAGTGGTCTTCGAAGAACCCTATATGAGTGAAATTTTAGAAAGAAGCCCAATCGTGCAGCAGCTCTTTGAGTTGTCCTGTTCCTCTAGTCGTGCCGAGGAGGCGAGTATCGAGGAGGTGATTGATAGTGCTAGCCAACTGCAATTACCCATCATTGACGCATTGTTAGATGCAGGCTTGGTGACTGAAGAGGATTTCTACAAGGGCTTGGCGGAGTTGGTGCATATGCCTTTACTCACTGGAGAATTGGAACCTGAGGACGTAAGTGAGCTCAAGCAAGTGTGTAGTGCCGCATTAGCGATTCGCTATCAAGTGGTGCCACTGGCGCTGGAAGAGAACGTCTTGAGCATTGCCTGCTATGACCCCTATCGGATGGAGGCGCGCCAAACCTTGACGCGGAAACTCCCCTACACGTTGCGTTGGGTATTGGCCGAGCGGAGGCATGTTAGAAGTTCCTTGAGTGCCATTTATGGTGTGGGTGCGGATACCTTTGAAAAGATTTTGGCAGGTCGTGATCTTGAAGCTGACCAGCTTGCTGAGAAGGATGAGGCATCGGTTTTGGATGAAGACGAGTCTGATGAGGCGAGTGTGTTGCGATTCGTGAATCAGATCATCCGAGAGGCATTGGTGCACAAAGCGACAGATATCCACATCGAGCCTCAGAGTGATCTATTACGCATTCGTTACCGTGTGGATGGGCAATTACTGGATGTGCCGGTACCTGAGCGGATTAATGCACTTCAGTCTTCGGTGGTGGCGCGCTTGAAAATCATGTCGCGTTTGGATGTGGCGGAACGTCGGATGCCACAAGACGGGCGTATTCATTTGAAGAACGAAGGAAAGAGTATCGATGTGCGTGTTGCGACGATACCGTCTGTGGAAGGAGAGACTGTGAGTTTGCGTCTTTTGAACCAAGAGAAATTCGATCTGAATGCTCTGGAGCTAGAAGACACGGTGAAGCATGCCATTCATGAGGTGCTCTCATTGTCACATGGGGTTATTTTGGCCACGGGGCCGACGGGGTCTGGTAAATCGACGAGTCTTTATTGTTTCTTAGACCATTTGAACAAGCCGGAGACGCGCACGGTGACGATTGAGGATCCAGTAGAGAACAAATTACCTGGTATTGTGCAGATTGCTGTGCGTCCGGAAGTCGGGCTCACCTTTGCGAAGGGATTGCGGTCGATCCTACGTGCTGACCCGAACAATGTGATGATTGGTGAGATTCGTGATACCGAGACAGCTGAGATTGCGATTCGAGCCTCACTGACTGGTCACTTGGTGTTTAGTACCCTGCACACGAATACTGCGATTGGCGGGATCAGCCGCTTATTGGATATGGATATTGAGCCATTCTTGGTATCGGCCTCAGTGCGGGCCTTCTTGGCTCAGCGATTGGTGCGTAGGCTCTGCAGTCATTGTGCCGAACCAGTGAAAGATTGGTCTGAGGCACGCGCTGAGGAATTGGGGATCCCACGTCCGATTTACCGCTTGGAAGGGCATCCTTGTGTTGCCGTCGGGTGTCCAGAGTGCCGCCACACCGGGTATCAGGGGCGTATCGCTATTTACGAGATCTGTCAGATTTCAGAATCCATTCAGAATTTGATCGCGAAGGGAGCAGATGAGAATGCGGTCTTTGAACAGGCAGTGAAGGAAGGTTTTGAAACCATGCGCGATTACGGTTGGCGCAAGGTGATGAAGGGGGTGACCTCGATAGAAGAGGTGCT
Organism: Rubritalea tangerina; assembly: GCF_042683245.1. Taxonomy (NCBI): domain Bacteria; kingdom Pseudomonadati; phylum Verrucomicrobiota; class Verrucomicrobiia; order Verrucomicrobiales; family Rubritaleaceae; genus Rubritalea; species Rubritalea tangerina. The sequence continues at coordinate 7,104 of NZ_JBHUJB010000036.1, read as the reverse complement.
GTCATCAACACATGCTCATTCAGGTGTCATAAATAGTTAGTGATGGCCAAGGTTTTTCAATATGTCGCCATGGACGCGGCTGGGCAGAAGCAAGCGGGGGAGCTGGATCTGGCGACGCGTTCGGAGGCGATGCGGTTTCTTCAAGCCAAGGGGTTGAGGCCTGTCACAATTAAGGAGGCGACTGCAGGTAAAAAGAAGAAGGCTGAGGAAAAGAAAGAAGAAAGCCTTGATGAGCCTGTGGTCCTGAAAAACAAGGATGTGATTGCTTTCACTGAGGAACTTTCAGAGCTGCTGGAAGCGGGGCTGCCATTGGAGCCCGCACTTGCTTCGATGGAGCAGAGGGATGAGAGTGGGGTTTTGAAACGCGCCTCCGCAAAATTGCGTCGCTGGGTGACAGAGGGTGAACAGATGTACCAAGCGCTGCCACGCGTGTCGCCAGCATTTGATCAGCTGTACTGTAATCTAGTGAAAGCGGGTGAGGCGAGTGGCAGTTTGCAAACGATTTTGAAGCAACACGGGCTCTATATGAAGGAGCAGATGGAGTTGCGAGCACGCCTCACTCAAGCGATGATTTATCCGGCCTTTTTGATCTTGGCATGTGTGATCGTGACCTTGGTGTTTATTTTTTACCTTTTACCTCAGATCACGAGTTTGCTTGAAGGGATGCCGGGGTCTGAGATGCCACTCGGTGTTAAATTAGCAACATCATTGGGTGATTTCCTGAGAAGCCAATGGGTGACAATTCTTGTGCTGGCGGTAGCGGCCGCTGTTGCTGGGAAAGTATGGTATCAATCTGAGGCGAACAAGGCAGTCTGGGACGAGGCGAAGTTGAAGTTGCCAGTGATAGGGGATGTTTTGATGTATGGGATTTATGTCCAGTGGCTACAGACATTGGGTAATCTACTCGCGAATGGTGTGCCTTTAGTTCAGGGGCTACAGTTGACCTCGGAGACGATGACGAATCGCTATTTCAAAGGGAGGTTAGCCTCTATCTCCGATGGCGTTGGGGATGGTTACCGATTGACCCGTTGTATGCGCAAGACTGAGATGTTTCCCGCCAACATGGTTGATTTGATCGCGGTGGGGGAGAGTACGGGAAAGTTGGCACGCGCATTAGTCCGAGCAGGCGAGTACTACGATAAACGCCTCTCTATTTTGATCAAAAGTGTCTTGGGCTTGATTTCTCCGATAGTTCTTTTGGCCATGGCAGGTTTGGTGGCGCTACTATCGTATACAATGATTCAAGCGATCTACGAAACCATGGGTAATATTAAGAGATAAGGATGCAGAAACCTCTCCATAGAACTAGTGACCGGCGCGGGGTAGCACTCATCGCCGTGCTCTGGGTGATCACATTCATGACTTCACTTTTAGTGGTGACGCTGACGATGTTGAAGGTTGATGTGGATGATAATGTCGCAGAGGTGCATTCTTTTACAGCCTGGCAGCAGGCTCACACAGGTCTAAGTTATGGTCTACATCCGGGGATCGAGCGTGACGATCCGATCCTTCAAGGTCCTCCAGCTGAGTATGATGAGGGGTATGCTGTGGTGATTGAGCCGGAAGCTGCTCGATTAAATATCAATGCGGTGCTGAGCTCTCAAGATAAGGGGGCTCTTACCAATTTATTTAAGATATGGGGGCTAGAAGATCGCGAAGTCGATCAGCTCGTCGATGCTCTGACGGATTGGGTCGATGGTGATGAGTTGATTAGCCTGAATGGGGCTGAGGCTGAGTATTACCGTGAGCTTGGCTACCTTGACCGTCCCTACAATCGGCCATTTCGCGATTTAGATGAGCTGCAGCTCGTTCGTGGCTTTTATCTGGTTGAGGAACTCAAACCTGATTGGCGCGAATTTTTCACTTTATGGTCTCAGGGGCCACTCGATATTCATGAAGCGCACCCAGAGTTGTTGGCTGCAGCCGCGGAGGTTGAGGTTTCAATTGCAGCAGAGTTCCGCGCATTTGTGGCAGGTGATGATGGAATGATGGGTACGGAAGATGATATTCGATTTGAGAGTGTTGGTGAGGCACTCGATGATATGGCTTCACCACCAGGGTATCGAGATACGATTGCGCAGCGTTTCACATTGAATGGCTCAATTTTAAGGATTGAGAGTGTTGGTTATTCAGGTAGTTTCCAGTACCTCATTCGCGCCATTTCAGGCGCTAAGGGAGGACAAAGTGGTTTGTTAGAGTATCAAGAAAAGCAATTAACAAGTGAGTAAATCAGAGAAAATAGTCATCTTACCATCTGAGGCAGATGGATGGGAAGTGTGGAGCCAGCGCGCTGACGTGGTGAAGCATGTAAAGTCCTTGGATGGAGCTGTTGGAAAGTCAGATGCTCAGCCTGGTGCTTGTGTTGCTTTTTCTGTCTGTCGGGTGGCGACGATTCCTTTATTAGTTCCGAGTGATGATGTTGAAGAATATCGAGGAGCGGCTCAACTTGAACTTGAGAGTTCAGGGCTTCTTATGGATGAGGCTTATCAGGGGTGGGATTGTATCCCTGTAGAGAAATCTGACGGGAAGACATTTGTTTCCGCCATCTATCTGTTAGAAGAGGAGTTGAACGCAGAGAACGACCTACGGCATTACTCGTTTGATTTTTCAGCAAGATTCTATTCACCAAACCGAGACGGCGACTGTATTGCACTCTGGAAAGAACGGCACACTTGGTGTTTAGCGTTTTACCGAAACAACGTACCGTTCTTTATTGAGCCATTGGGATCGGAGGTTCTCAACTTGGGCATGACGATTTCGCTTCTTTGCTCACAGCTGGCAATGAAGGGGATTGCGTTTCATCCGCACGAACTCTTGCTGTGGTCCTCGTTTGAGGATGTGACTGAGCTCGAGAAGCAGCTGGCCTCAGCGAACCTTCTGTTACATCAGGAACCGCGACCCGTTCCATCATTTCCTACAAGTACTATAGAACTGCAGCCTTCTGCAGTGAGTGAGTGGGAGAAGCGGGTTAGATCAATGATGCGCTTGCGGGTTGTGCTCATGGCTGTGGCGGCATTGTATTTAATCGCAGGAGTTGTCCTGTGGTGGAAAAATCACCAACAGGATCAAAAGATTGCGAAGCTTGAGAATGAAATCGCTCAGTTTGCTCCCTCCTGGCAGAGTAATCAGGACCATTTTGCGGCTTGGGATGAGCTATCGCCAGTGGTGACGCCTAACTGGCCATTGCGTTTGTTTAAGGAATGCGTCATGGCGATTCCGGGCGGGCAGCCGATACGCTTCACCGAAATCAATGTGCAACAAGGGTTCATTCAAATCAAAGGGAATGCTACAACTCCGGATGCCTTGAACCGATTTAAGCCTAAGTTGAGGAAGTCGGATGTTTTTGAGGAATACGAGTGGGAGTTAGGGCAACCTAAGCAATCCAGTAAGACGCGACTCTGGGAATTTCAATTTAATGCAAAGCCTGTTGGCTACGAGGGATATTAAGCGATGAATAAGCGTGAAAAAACAATGTTTCTGATGATCGCTGGCATGGTCCTAGTGTTTGGGCATGTGTGGGGGATTAAGAAGTATCTTGAAACTTATCGAGAAAAAGAGGGCCAAGCGATGTCTCTCGCTGTGCGTGCTGAGAGCTACCGTAATAGTGTGACCACCGCAGATGTGATCGCTGAGGAAGTGGCATGGATGGATCAGTATGAGCCGGAGCCATCCACCTTCGGTGCTGAGCAGAGTAAATTGTTAGAGTTTCTCACGAGCTCAGGGAAAAAGTTAGGCTTTACTCCAGAGAAGCCTCAGCTCAGCCCCCTAGATAATAAGGGAGGTAAGTATCAGAGGACAAAAATTCAGATGACAGCGACTGCCACTGAAGAGCAGATCTACCAATGGCTCGTGGAGATTCACCAGCCAAGTGAATTTCGTGCGGTCACTCAAATTTTGATGAGGCCTTCGCCGAAAGCTGAGGAAGACGAAACGATCATCTGTACCCTCACAGCCGAACAATGGCTGATTGCATCTGAATCTCTATAGTGTAGAAACCATTGACTCATGCATAAATTACTAACAGTTCTGAGTGCCAATATTTTGCTAGCCATGCTAGCGGAGGGAACTGTGCCGATAAATCCTAACTTCAATGAGTTTAGCGCGATTCCAAAGAGGTCGCCCTTCATCATCAAGAAAAAGGTGATAGCTGACGCGCCCAAACCAGTGAGCACTTCCTTAGCGCTCAGAGGGGTCACGAAGTTTGATGATGGTTGGTATGTAACGGTGGTGGATCGCAAGGACCCTAAGACCCGGATTGTTCTTAAGGAAGGTAAGCCTACTAACAAAAATGGGCTTCGTCTCGTGAAGGTCAACCCGAATAAGAACAGCTACATGCAAACTACTGCAGTGGTGATGAGTGGGGGGAGCCAACAGACAATTGGGTTCAATTCCACAGATATTAAAAACAGCATCGCTAAAGCCTCAAAAGTGGTGACGAAAGCAGCCCCCAAGGGGCAGCCAGTGCGTCCTACCACAAGTAACCGCCCACCTGTTCCAACCGCAGGTAAGACAACTCCGACTCCGAGTACAAATTCTACAGGACGCCGCCCGCGCGTGCGTCGCACACCCTCACCGACTCCACCCGTGCCTCGCACGAAATAAGACCTACGCATTATGAAAAAGATTTCTAAAGTTCTTAACGGGCTTTCCACCAGCTTCTTGCTTGCAGGTGTGGCCTCAGCTCAGGCTCCAGTGTTGCCAGAGCAGCCGCCTGAACCTCCTGCACCAGGGGCGGCACCAGCTCAGGAAAAGCCCTTGGTTGACCCGAATACGATTCTTCCAGAAGGCGTCATTGAACCACAGATGAGTGGGGAGGCGATCGCTCAGCATTACCGTAAGTATACAGGCAAGCGCGTGATTCTCACCAGAGCAGTGCAGGGCGTAGAGATTAGTTTTGTACAAGAAGGGAAGCTAAGCTATCGCGAGGCTGCTGACTTGTTGGTGAAAACCTGTTTCTTGGAAGGCTTGGTCTTTGTACCGAGTGGGCCAAATGAGGTGAAGCTTTTGCCAGCCCCTAATGTGAGGAAGGCTGGTGGTTACCCCTTGGTATCTGACGCTTTGTTATTGCCCGATGGCGAGGAACTTGTGACGTACGTCATGGGCTTTGATTATATTAAGCCGGAAGAGGCAATGAGTATCTTTACTGGAGTGGTCTCTCAGCTTGATGCGCACGGATCGGTGGTTCCTGTGCCAAATGCCAATGCGCTGATAATCACTGAGAACTCCCAATTAATTCGTACGCTCATCAGTATTAAAGAACGTATAGATACACCTCAGGAGTTGTCTCGTCAGAAGTGGATTTCACTGCAGCATGCAGACGCTGAGGAGACTGCTGAGAATATCCGCTCGATCATGGAGTTCAGTGCTCAGCAGAATACTCAGCTTTCAGCTGGTGCAGGTGGGGCGGTTGCGACTCCCGCGCCGAACAACGCTAATAACCGTCCTGGTGGCCAAGGGAACAGTAATCAGAATAATCGCCGTGCGGGAGGAGAAAGCTTCAGCAGCGTGCAGGTGCTTGCCGATGTGCGGACCAATCGTATTTTTGTGATTGGACGCCCGATCGATGTCGAGGTGGCTGAAGGCTTAGTGGCTGGTTTTGATACTCCATTGGACGAACGAAACTTCTACAAACATAAGTTGAAATTCCTCTCAGTCTCTGAATTTTTAAACATTGCGGAGAATGCCATCACGCAAGTGTCTGTGAAAAGTTCTGACGAAGCGGGTGGAAACCAGCGCAGTGGAAATAACCGTATTACTAGTGGTCAGAACCGTGGGCAAGTGTCTGCAAATGGATCCTTCTCACAGAACAATGCAGGGGGGAATCTAGCGGAGACATCTCGTGAAGAGGGACCGGAAGCTGTGATTATTGGTAAGACTTTGCTCGTTGCCGACAATAGTAACAATACTTTGATTATCAAAGGGCCTCCTTCGTCCATTAAGGTGGTGAAAGATCTGATAGACGAGATGGATGTAGTGACCGATCAGGTACAGATTACTGCGATTTTTGGACGCTATAATCTTGGGGACTCGATCGACTTTGGTGTGGATTTTGCACGTACCTATCAGCTCACTCGTGGGGCGAACAGTGGCTTTGCTGCACAAAATAGAACAGGCTATCCGATCTTAGCAGATCCAACGACACTGACGAACTTAGGAGCATTTGATAACGTTGCAGGTCTATCGATCTACGGACAGATTGGTAAGCATTTCACTGCGACCCTCAGAGCCATGGAAGATAGTGGTAAATTCCATCTCATGGCACGTCCGACGGTATTCACGACAAACAACAGGCGCGCCATCCTCTCCTCAGGCCAGCAAGTGGCGGTGCCAACCAATACATTTACTCAGGGAGGTTCTGGGAATAATGGGTCGCAGTCTACTAACATCGCATTCCGTGACATCCTTTTGGAACTAGAAGTCATCCCACTGGTGAACTCCAAAAATGAAGTGACCTTACAGATCTCATTCGTGAATAACAACATCATTGGTGAGACTGTCATTGATGGAAATAGCATTCCTACGATTGGTCAGGAGAGTATTCTCACGACTGTGACTGTTCCCAATGGGGAGACCATTGTTCTTGGGGGATTGATCACTGAGAGAAACGAGTCAACTGAGAGTGGTATACCGGTATTGATGCATATCCCCGGGCTTAAGCGTTTGTTCTCCACTATCCAGAAAGATGTGATCCGCGAAGAACTTGTGATCTTCATTTCTCCACGGATTGTTAATGGGCGACCTGAGTTAATGGATCTGCAAAGGCAAAATGGTGAGAAATCCCAACTTGTGCGCGACCTGCAGTCTGGAGCGAGCGTACTTCCATTGAAGTATTCTGATCCCGATCAACAAGATGCGGCGACTGCCGAGCAAAAAGCTCAAAGACGACTCTGGTATCTTCCTGATCCAACGCCTGAGAATCAACCACCGACACGGAACAAGAATACCTTCCGTGGTGTTCGCAAACGTTAGTGTTACTCGCTTCATAAATCAAATTCCATATAAAGCCTGCACGGAGATGTGCGGGCTTTTATGTGAAGAGAGGTCAACTGGTAAGTTTATTTCCTTTCTATTGGTTAGGGGTAAGTTGTATTGAACAACGGAATC